>JAPJMP010000220.1 GCA_026461645.1 Burkholderiales bacterium | reverse complement strand
TTCAGTCTCCAATTTAAAATTTAATTCATTAAAATTGTAAACTGAATCGTCTAACCTTTTCTTTTTATTTTTTGTCGCACTTTATTATACAATTTGCGTACAAAACATAAATTTTTAAATACATTATTGTAAAAAATATGCTATAATACCGGTTACAATAAATTCAAACTAAATTAATTTAGTTGTAAAAAATTTTTAGGAAAATTTAAATGGCAAATACTTCACAAGCGAAAAAAAGAGCGAATCAGTCTATTGTTAGACGTGATAGAAACTTTAGTTTAAGAACTGAATTCAGAAATGTAATTAAGAAAGTTTTAAAAGTTGTTGCAGCAGGAAATAAAGAAGCAGCTAAAGCTGAATTTATTAATGCACAATCAACAATTGATAAAATTGCTAGAAAGGGTATATTCCATAAGAATAAAGCCGCTAGACATAAAAGTAGACTTTCAGCTAAAATTAAAGCTATGGCTTAAGTAAACGCAAATAAAATATTGAACCCCGGTAGTAATCGGGGTTTTTTTTATAACAATCCCTAAATGAGTGAAACTATTATGATAACAATAATGCAACATTTAAAAAAATGTTTTAGTGCTGCTTTAACTGAACTAAATATGCTACAAGATAATTGTATAATATTAGTTGAGTCCTCAAAGCCTGAGTTTGGGGATTATCAATTCAACGGTGTTATGGCCTTAGCTAAAACATTAAAGCAAGACCCAAGAAAATTAGCGAACCAAATAGTAACAGTTGTTACTCCTAAATTGGTTGGCGTTGTAGCTAAATTAGAAATTGCTGGACCAGGTTTTATAAATATTTTCTTAGATAATAATTATTTAGCTCAGTATATTAGTCAATTAAACCAAAGAAATAAGTTTGGTTTAGATTTTTTAAAGATTAAGTCTGAAGTAATTGTGGTTGATTTATCCTCTCCCAATTTGGCCAAAGAAATGCATGTTGGCCATCTACGTAGTACTGTAATCGGAGATTCATTAGCCAGAATACTTAGTTATTTAGGACATGAAGTAATTTGCCAAAATCATGTTGGTGATTGGGGAACTCAATTTGGTATGTTAATTGCTTATTTATTAGATGAAAAAATTGATTTACAGCAAAACTCTGAGGACAGCACTATAAAAATTAATGATCTAGAAAAATTTTATCAAAAAGCAAAGCAAAAGTTTGAAGATAGTCAAGAATTTGCAGTTAAGGCTAGAGAAATAGTTGTTTTATTACAAAGCTTAGATCCGCAAATATTATCATATTGGGAAACTTTCAAAAAAGAATCGCTTGGACACTGTAAAAATGTTTACGATTTACTCAATTTAAAAGAAGATTTAACTTCCACTGCTGTAGTTAGAGGTGAAAGCTTTTATTCAGAATTATTAAACACGGTAATTGCTGATTTAAAAAATAAAAACTTAGTTACTTTAAGTGAAGGTGCTTTGTGCGTTTTTTTTGCTAAAAATGAATTGAATACCAATGAAGACACACCATTTATATTACAAAAAAAGGATGGTGGTTATTTGTACTCTACAACTGATTTAGCGGCAATTAAATATAGAGTTTCGCAATTAAATGCTACAAGAATTATTTATGTGGTGGATCAACGGCAGGCCTTGCATTTTAAGCAATTATTTTTGCTTAGTCAAAAATTAGGTTACAGCAGTAATGTTAATTTAGTGCATAGCGCATTTGGAACAATGATGAATGAAAGCGGTAAACCTTTTAAAACACGAGAAGGTGGTACCGTCAAATTAATTGATTTAATACATGAGGCAAACAAGCGCGCCTATGACTTAGTTGCTTCAAGAAATATAAATTGGGATGATACTAAAAAAAATAACTTGGCGCAAATTTTAGCCATTGATGCCATTAAATATGCTGATTTATCAAAAAACAGAAATAGTGATTATATTTTTAATTTTGATAAAATGCTATCTTTTGAGGGTAATACTGCTCCTTATATGTTATATGCCTATACACGAATTCATAGCTTACTAGATAAAGCAAATACGGAAATTAAAGATACAACATTGGTGGTGATTAAAGAGAATATTGAGCATAAATTAGCGCTTCATATTGCAAAGTTTGCCGATATTGTTAAAATTGCCGCGGCAGAATGTATGCCTCACTACATATGTCAGTATGTATACGATTTGGCTGGAATTTTTATGCAGTTTTATGAAGCCTGCCCGGTTTTAAAAGAAGAAGATAGTATCAAAAACAGCAGACTGAAATTAGCAAGTTTAACTGCTGCTATTATAGAAATCTGTCTAACTAATTTACTTGGTATTATTGTTGTTAAGGAAATGTGATGAAAAAGATTTTGATAAGTATCGTATTTTTATGTTATGTAGGTATTACATCAGCTGTTGTAAATATTGTTGCGGCTGAAAATTTTTATGGTGAATTGGCGCATGAAATTGGCACCAATAACGTGAAGGTCACTAGCATATTAAATAATCCTAATATTGACCCGCATATATTTTCATCCTCTGCAGCAACAATTAAAGCATTAAATAATGCGCAAATTATTATTTATAATGGAGCCGGATATGATGAATGGATGCAAAAAGCTATAAATGTTTTAT
>JAPJMP010000219.1 GCA_026461645.1 Burkholderiales bacterium | reverse complement strand
TTAAAACATTTTAAAACCATATCTTATCTATTAACTGGTAATTTAAACTTTACTAAATTAAACCCTAACTTTTACCCACCTAAAATTTAGAAGAGCCTACAAACTATTCCCACTACGATAAAAGATCTTGTAACTACTTCTCCAGAAATTTATCCTGAGACTTTTACCGTGGCAGGAGAAACTTTCTCATCTTATGTGTCTTTAATTCCTAATGGAACTACAGTAATTTATCGTGTCCTTGACACTTGTACTGGTACAGCCACGAATAGAAATGACAATATATTGTTTACTTCAACTGATAACGTAGACAGTGTTCTTTATTCTGCTGGTAATTTACATATTGAAAGTCAACAAATAGTTGCTAACTCACTTTTAGCAAATGTGTATTATGTATGGGGCAATGTTCCAACTAAAAACGCACAAGCACAAATAACTTTATTAAAAGCAATGCCTAAAAAGTAATAAACTTTACCATATTTGCAGCAATAGACATTACACTATGTGTGGTGTATATTGCTTAGTGAATGCAATTTTATTGCTTGAGTTGAATTAACAGTAGAGTAAGAGGCTTATTTAATTAATAATTGTCGCAAATAAATCATAGTTATCGGCATCAATTATTTTTACCTTCATTATTTCCCCAATCTTAACTGCGTGGTTAGCTATTGGTTTAATATAAACTACACCATCAATTTCTGGAGCGTCGTATTTTGACCGTGCAGTAATTTTTTGCTTAGTTACAGCATCAACAATTACATCCATTTCCTGGCCAACTTTTTGTGCTAATTTTTGCTGGCTTATTTTGAGTTGATGCTGCATAAATCGATGATAACGCTCTTCTTTGATTTCTTCAGCCACACTGTTGCTAAGTGCATTTGCCGTAGCACCATCTACCGCCGAATATTTAAAACAACCAACTCGATCCAATTGGCTTTCAGTTAAAAAATCAAGTAGCAATTGAAAATCTTCTTCCGTCTCGCCAGGAAAACCAACAATAAAAGTACTACGAATGGCTAAATCAGGAACAGTTTTACGCCATGAATTGATTCTATTTAGTGTGTTGTCAATGTTTCCTGGGCGCTTCATTGCTTTTAAAATTTTACTACTTGCATGCTGAAAGGGTATATCCAAATAAGGTAGAATTAAGCGTTCAGCCATAAGTGGAATGATGTCATCGACATGCGGATAAGGGTAAACATAATGTAACCTAACCCATACGTCTAATTTAGCTAACTCTTGACATAAATCCAACAACTTTGTTTTAATTGGTCGGCCATTAAAAAATCCAGTACGATATTTAACATCAACGCCATAGGCACTTGTATCTTGAGAAATGATCAATAATTCTTTGGTCCCCGCTTTGACAAGTTTAGTTGCCTGATTTAAAACATCACCAATGGGATATGAATCCAACTTGCCACGCATGCTGGGAATAATACAAAAGGTGCAACTATTATTACAACCCTCAGAGATTTTTAAATATGAATAATGAGTTGGAGTTAATTTAATTCCTGAATCAGGGACTAAATCAACAAAAGGATCATGTGGTTTGGGTAAATAATTATGAACTAAATTTAATACCTCAGTTGTAGCATGTGGTCCAGTTACGCCTAGAACATTGGGATATTTAGTGGTAATTACGCCATCTTTAGCACCTAAACAACCAGTAACTATAACTTTACCATTTTGTTGTAAAGCCTCACCAATCGTACTTAATGATTCCTCAACAGCAGAGTCAATAAAACCACAAGTATTTACAATAACTAAATCGGCGCTAGCATAATCATTAACAATGTCATAACCTTCAGCACGTAAACTAGTTAAAATATTTTCTGAATCAACTAAAGCTTTAGGACAGCCTAATGATATAAATCCAATATTTGCCATTTACTTCTTCTTTGTGGAATTATTTAAATTAAATGGTATATTCATATACTTTATTACTTTTTCTGCTTGTTGTTGCATATTATCTTGAATATTTAAAAAAGTGTCAGTAGTATTTTGAATGTAATCTTTAATTCCTGACTCTATTTGCGGAGCTTGTTGCTTAATAAATTCTTGCCATAATTCAAAGTTGGAATTCAAATTGTTTTTATTATAAGGTTCTTTTATTTGCGCATAAAAGTTCTTTTGCATTTTACGAATAAAATTAATACCATGCTCCAGAAATGGGCTAATAGATGGTTGAAATGATTTGCCATAGAAGCGAATAATTTGCAGCAAAAATTCATTGGAAAATATTGGTACTCCATTAATTTCTTCTTCAAGAATAATTTGTAATAAAACACTTCTAGTTACATCAAGGTTAGATTTCACATCTACAACTTGAATCATTTCTCCATCAACAAGAATTTGTTTAATGTCTTCTAAAATTATATAGGTGCTAGTTGCTGTATCGTATAATCTACGATTTTGGTATTTTTTAATTAATCGGACTTCATTGTGCTTTTTCATTTTGTTACCTTAAATGGCGAAAAAAATAATTAAATTCTTGACAATTCACTGCTTATTGTATCATAATACATAACTTATATTATAAGTGAAAAAGGGATTTAAAATTAATATCGAATTATACCTTAAAATATAACTTTATGTGGGTATAGTTTCAATGAAATTAAAAATTTTAGCAAAAAATAATAAGGAGAAAACTTAATGAGTAATAAGAATAACCAAAACTTTGTCGATGCAACAACAGAAACAGTAGATAATTTACGTGAGTTTATGCAAAGTTCATTGGCTAGTTTAGAAAAAATATCAAAATTTCAAATTGATTCATCAAAAAAAATATTAGATGAAACTACGCAAGCAGTAAAGGAAATTTCTAGTACAGCAAATTTTAATGACTTTGTTAATAAATTTAGTAAATTTGCTGGTGAATCAGTGCAAAATAATGTTACTAACTGTCGTGATTTATACGAATTAATCACCGAAACACAAAATAATTTAAGTAAATTAATTGAAGCTAATGTTCATGCTTCGAAGAAGAATTTAAATAATGTAATGAAAGATATGCCTAATGCTAACATTCCAGATTCAATGAAAAATTGGGTGGCGAATGCATCTCAAGCCTTTGCCAATGTGCAAAAAATGGCAGAAGAATTTAATGCTTCAGCAAAAAATAATTTTAGTGCAGCAGTGAATAAAGCTACAGCAAAAAACACTACGCATAAAAAATAAACGGCAGATAGAATAATCAAATATTAGTATATTACTTGGCAATATAGTCAAGTAGGTTTAATGTATTGTTTTGTTATTATACATAAGAGTAAATTAGATTAATAC
>JAPJMP010000218.1 GCA_026461645.1 Burkholderiales bacterium | reverse complement strand
GTTAGTAATGGCGGATAATAAAAAATTAATTATTGTTGCAACATATAATGAACGCGGCAATATTGAAAAATTAGTTAATGAAATATTTTCATTTGTTCCTGATGTTAATATTCTAATCATTGATGACAATTCGCCGGATAAAACTTATGAGTTAGTAGAAGAATTACAACAAACAAAATATTTAAATAAACTGTTTTTGCTAAAACGAGCAGGGAAACTTGGTCTTGGCACAGCTTATGTTGCTGGTTTTCATTGGGCTATTGATAATAACTATGATGTTGTATTACACATGGATGCTGATTTTTCCCATAACCCTAAATATTTACCTGATTTTTTTAATTTAATTAAAACTAATGATGTTGTGGTTGGCAGTAGATATATTGCTGGGGGGGGAGTTCGTAACTGGAACTTAATTCGCAGATTAATAAGTAGAGGTGGCAGTATATATTCAAGAATTATATTAGGCTTACCATTTAAAGATATCACCAGCGGATTTAAATGTTTTCGCTGCGAAGTGTTGCATAGTATTGAAATTGATAAATTGATTTCAACCGGATTTTGTTTTCAAGTTGAAACATTGTATAAAAGTTATTTAAAGGGTTACAAGATTCAGGAGACACCAATTATCTTTGAAGACAGAGTAGTTGGTACATCTAAGATGTCTAGCGGAGTATTTATTGAAGCTTTATTTGCCGTAATAAAATTGCGCTTGGGGCTTAAACAAACAATAAAAAATTCCCGCTAAAGCCGTATGTTTTAATATTTTGATGAATCCAACTTCAAGTATAAAGCTTGGTTATAGTTTATGGGGCTATTAATATTAACGGCACACGCGGACTATAAGCACTCTGCTTTGTAAAAATTCATCATAGATTCAAAAATATATTTCATGTACGCGAACAAAAGCAGGAATAATAGTAGTATAGCACTTTTAACTAGGTGCGTGTTTAATTTTATTTATATAATAAATTTATTGCTTTTTATGATAAAATAGCATATATTTTAGTGGAACACAATGTTTATTTAGGAAAGGTTTAAATATCGATGAAGCAGCGACCTAAGTTTGTTAATTTATTCGTTCTTGGCCCTAAAATGGGTATAACCGCCAAAGTATCAATTTTACATAGATTATCAGGAGTATTATTAGTTTTAACTACTCCATTATTTTTATATTTGTTACATCAGTCATTAACCAATCAGCATTTTTATTCTATGGTGTATAGTTTTTCGCAAAACATTTCCGTAAAAATTATCTATATTCTGGCAATTTGGGCATTTATTTTTCATTTATGTTCAGGTGTTAGATTTTTATTTTTAGATATGCATAAAGGAATTGAGATCAAAACCTCACGAATTAGCGCAACACTAGTGCTGCTTATAAGTACGATATTAACAATTATTGTTGGGGTGATACTATGGTAAAACGTATTGTAACTGGAGCTAAATATGGGTTTTCTAGTTGGTTGCGTCAAAGAGTAACTGCAGTAATAATGTTAATTATTACTGTGTTGTTTTTTGCATTTTTACTCAACTTGGCGCTGCATACTAATTCAAGTATTGATTCGTGGCGAAATTTGTTTAATGATTTTTTGGTTAAATTTGTAGTACAACTTTTTTTTAGCGCTTTAGTATTACATGGCTGGATTGGCGTGCGCGATTTATGGATGGATTATATAAAGAGTAACTTATTAAGATTAACACTTCATGTTGTTACTTTATTATGGCTTGCGGTAAATTTTATTTATTCAATTAAAATTATTTGGGCTTAGAAGGAATTCGAGATTATGTCATTACCTATATTAAAATTTGAAGCAGTTATTGTCGGTGGTGGAGGTGCTGGTCTACGTGCAGCATTACAATTATCAGAGGCTGGAATTAAAACTGTGGTATTGTCTAAAGTTTTTCCAACGAGGTCGCATACAGCAGCAGCTCAGGGGGGCATATCTGCCGCACTAGGTAATATTGAAGATGATAATTGGCATTGGCATATGTACGATACTGTTAAGGGTGCTGATTGGCTTGGTGATCAAGATGCAATTGAGTTTATGTGTCGGCAAGCTGTTGATGCCGTGGTTGAATTAGAGCATTATGGCATGCCATTTGATCGTTTAGAAAATGGAAAAATTTATCAGCGTCCGTTTGGTGGCCATATGGCTAATTTTGGCAAGCAGCCGGTGCGGCGTGCTTGTTGCGTAGCTGATCGCACAGGTCATGCTATGTTGCATGCTTTGTATCAAAGAAATGTTAAGGCAAACACTAAGTTTTTTGTTGAGTGGATGGCACTAGATTTAATTAGAAATGAAAATGGCGATGTAGTCGGTGTAACAGCCTTAGAAATGGAAACTGGACAAGTGTATGTAATTCAGGCTAAAGCTGTATTGTTTGCAACAGGTGGTGCCGGACGAATTTTTCAGTCATCAACCAATGCTTTTATTAATACTGGAGATGGTGTTGGCATTACATTAAGAGCTGGATTACCTGTAGAAGATATTGAGTTTTGGCAATTTCATCCAACTGGTCTTGCGGGTGCTGGGGTATTAATTACCGAAGGTGTTAGAGGTGAGGGCGGATATTTACTTAATGCCAACGGTGAAAGATTTATGGAAAGATATGCGCCAACAGCTAAAGATTTAGCTTCAAGAGATGTTGTATCACGTGCGATGCAAATTGAAATTAATGAAGGACGTGGTTGCGGCCCAAATAAAGACTATGTTTTGCTTAAGTTAGATCATTTAGGCGTTGAAGTTATTGATCAAAGGTTGCCTGGAATTAGAGAAATTGCTTTACAGTTTTTAGGAATTGATCCAATAAAAGAACCTATTCCAGTAGTTCCAACCTGCCATTATATGATGGGTGGAATTCCCACCAATTATAAAGGTGAGGTTGTAGCACCGTTTGGGGCAAATAAAGAAGAGGTAGTTAAAGGCTTTTATGCTGCCGGTGAATGCGCTTGTGCTTCAGTTCATGGTGCCAATCGTCTTGGTACCAACTCATTATTGGATTTAGTGGTTTTTGGTAAATCAGCGGGCAATAGCATGATTAAATTTATTCGTGAGCATGATTTAGAGTATAAAGAGTTACCTAAAGATGCGGGTGAATTTAGTTTACAACGTGTTCAAAAAATAGATGCCTCAACTAGTGGTGAAAGTTTAGCTGAATTAAGACATGAAATGCAACGCATAATGCAACAACATGCCGGAGTATTTAGAACACAAAAAGTTCTTATGGATGGAATTGAAAAAATTGAGGCGTTATATGCGCGAGCACAGAATTTATATATTAAAGATAAATCTAAAGTATTTAATACTGCTCGAGTAGAAGCCTTAGAGTTTATTAATACTATTGAAGTAGCTTTAGCTACCATGATATGTGCAGAGGCAAGAAAAGAGTCTAGAGGAGCTCAAGCTCGAGAAGATTATCCAGAGCGTGATGATGCAAATTTTATGTGTCATACTTTATTTTATCGTGATGGACGCAAAATAATTTATAAAGATGTACATGTAGCTCCATTAACAGTTGATTATATTCCACCAGCTAAACGTGTTTATTAGGATTAAATAAATGAATAAAAAAATGAAGTTTTCAATTTACCGATATAATCCCGAAGTTGATACCCAACCATATTATCAAGATGTAGAAATTGAAGTTACTAATTTGGACAAAAAATTATTAAACGCATTAGTTAAAATTAAAGAACAGGTAGATGATTCAATTGCATTTAGAAGGTCTTGTCGTGAAGGAGTATGTGGTTCTGATGCAATTAATATTAATGGACGTAACGGCTTGGCTTGTTTAACCGATCTGGCTAAACTAAAGGAACCGGTAGTATTGCGTCCTATTCCTGGATTGCCAGTAATTCGTGATCTAATTGTTGATATGACACAATTTTTTCATCAATATAACTCAATTAAACCTTATGTAATTGACCATAATCAAATGCCATCACGTGAAAGATTACAGTCACCTAAAGATAGAGAAGAATTGAATGGAGTGATTGAATGTATTTTATGTGCTTGTTGTACCACTGCGTGTCCTTCTTTTTGGTGGAATCCAGATAAGTTCTTAGGTCCAGCAGCATTGTTGCACGCTTATCGTTTTATTGCTGATACTAGAGATGAGGCAACTGCAGAAAGATTGGATGATTTAAATGATCCATATAAATTATTCCGTTGTCATACAATCATGAATTGTGCTGATGTTTGTCCTAAAAATTTAAACCCAACTAAGGCAATTGGAAAAATTAAGGAATTTATGCTCTCAAGAGTAATTTAATGACATATATTCGTAAGCAAAAAATTCGTTGGCATTCAAGGCGTTCTATATTAGAATTAGATCTTTTTTTTGATAGATTTTTAAACCAAAAAGGTTTGGATTCATTAGATGAGGCAGAATTAAAATTATATGAACAGCTGTTAGAGTATAAGGATGAAGAAATATTACTATTGTTTACTAATCGCATTACCGCTTCAAATGAAGACATGCAAATGCTAATTAAAAAAATTTGTGAAATTAAGTAAGTGGCGTATAGTTAATTATTTTATTGGAGTTTTAAAAATATGAGTGAAAAGTTTGTCAAAATTGATTTTGGGGATGGAAGGGTTGCGCAAATGCCTATATTTGATGCAACAATTGGCGAAAATGTTATTGATATGCGCACCTTAGGAAAATATGGACTATGGAGTTATGATCCTGGATTTTTATCTACTGCTGCATGTGAGTCAAAAATTACATTCATTGATGGTGAGGCAGGCAAACTATTTTATCGTGGGTACCCAATTGAACAATTAGCGGAACACTCTACTCATTTGGAAGGTGCATATTTATTATTATATGGAGAACTGCCTAATTCAAAACAAAAACAAGAATTTGAAGAGCAAATTTTTAAACATACAATGTTACATGATCAAGTTATATCATTGTTTAAAGGTTTTAGACGAGATGCGCATCCAATGTCAATGGTGACTGGTGTTGTTGGTGCTTTAGCTTCTTTTTACCCTGAGTCTTTTGAGTTTCAAGATGAAATAAAGCGTAAAATGTCAATGCAACGATTAATTGCTAAAATGCCAACCTTAACTGCAATGTGTTATCGTTATACCCATGGTTTACCTTTTATGTTTCCGCAAAATAATTTAAATTATGCCGAAAATTTTTTATATATGATGTTTGCTACTCCGTGTGAGAAGTATGAATTAAACCCAGTAATATCAAAAGCTTTTGATCGTATTTTATTATTACATGCTGACCACGAGCAAAATGCTTCAACTTCTGCAGTTAGATTGGCTGGAAGTTCTGGAACTCATCCATTTTCAGCAATTGCTGCTGGTGTGGCTACATTATGGGGTCCGGCTCATGGTGGTGCCAACGAAGCTGTTTTAAAAATGTTAAATGAAATAGGGGATGAATCAAAAGTTGATGCCTATGTTGCTGGAGTTAAAAATAAAAAATATAGATTGATGGGATTTGGCCATCGTGTTTATAAAAATACAGATCCACGTGCTAGCATTATGCGTAAAACATGCCATGAAGTTTTAGAAGTTTTAGGTAAAAAGGATGACCCATTATTTAAGTTAGCAATGCGCTTGGAAAACGTGGCATTATCAGACTCTTACTTTATTGATCATAAGTTATATCCAAATGTTGATTTTTATTCAGGTATTATATTACGAGCTATTGGCATACCGGTATCAATGTTTACTGCGATTTTTGCTTTAGCTAGAACTGTTGGTTGGTTGTCGCAATGGCAAGAAATGATTACAGATCCAGGTATGAAAATTAGTAGACCGCGTCAATTATACACAGGTTATAATGCACGCGATTATGTGCTAATAGAAAAACGATAGATTAATAAGTAATCTAAAGTTAAATTGGATAAATTCGTATATACGACCATCCCTTGCTTAGCGATGGTCGTTTTTATTGCTTATAATTAAACAATAAATAAAATAATTTCAAATAGTTAAATCTTCTTCAGCCGATTAATAGTATGCACCAAAGTCATATCCATTTTGTCTTGTAAAAATGGCAGGGTAATAACAATGGTTGCATACTGACCATATGTTAAAATTTATTTGAATTAGAGCTTGGTAGCACTAATTTATAATCAATATTTTTTATAGGAAGCATTTATGAGAATTAAGAGTTTTAGTCTTTTACTTTTAGGAATTACAACGTTAGCTAATGCAGCTACAATATCTTTTACTCAAGTAAATAACGACATAGCAAGTGTTCCATTTTATGGTAAAGCTGCTGGAATTAATGGAATGGGGCAGTATGCATTTCTTGGAGGCAATACTTTTAGTATTCAAAATGCAACGCAAGGGGTTATCAATACTAATATAACAATCGGGGATAATCTAACAATACCATTTTGGGCCGCAGGTTCACTTGGGTGGTCAAGCCAACAATCAGGTTGTGGTAACGGCGGAAGTCTGTATACATTTAGTATTTCTGCTGGTGGAAATCCTGGTGTATGGGATCCAAAAAATTATTATACTATTGCTGTAGCTGTTGATGGTAATCAAGTTGGAAAAAATTCTACATCAGCTTCATCATATTGGAATCCAACGCTGGTAAATAATGTGTGCGTAACTACTAATTCAAATATTAGTGTAACACTTACCCCTATTGCTCAACCTTAATATAATTTACAGCTAAATGGTGAGTAAGGTGCTATTATTTTTTTAATAAAAGTACCTTACTGCCAAAATGTACAACATATTACTTGGTCTGACAAATAAAATCAATGCATAACAAAATACTAAATAAAACTGAATTAATTAGTAACTATTAAATAATTTTATGATGATGTGCATATATCCAGGCGATGACACAGTTTATAGTAAATAAAATTACTAATACTTGCCAAACATTAATAAAGAGTAATAATATTGCGGCAATTAATGATGCGATAATCATATAAAAAGAATTAACAATATTTAAGATAGAAACAATCTGTGAACGGCAATCATTTGGTGATGCTAATTGCATCTGGTTATAGCAGGTAATACTAAAGAACCCACATGCAATTCCAAGCATTAAGCATACAGCTATAACTATGATAAATTGAATAGAATAAATTGAAGCAATTGTAGGCTTATTATTAATAAATAAAAGCAGGAAACCAAAAATGCTAATGCAAATAATACCAAGTAGACCTAGATTAGGATTGCTGCGTTGCTTAGACATTTTAGCGCAAATTACAGAACCAAGGCCAATACTAATTGAGAATGATACTAATATTACAAGATAAAAATTAGCATCAGAATTGATATATTTTTGGCAAAATAATGGTAGCTGCGTGGTAATTATTGCTGCTAATGCCCAAAACCATGAAGTAAAATGAATAATTGTTTTAATTTTAGGCGTCTTCATTATTTTTAAGTATGTATTATAGGTATCTTTAAAAATATTTAAAGATATAGCTAATTTATCCGTAACACTTGGAACGCTTTGCATTTTTAAACTAGAGACATAACCTAAAAGGCTAAATCCCAAAAGCACAAATCCAGCAAACATAATATGGTTGTGAATAATAAACCAAGTTCCACATATTTGTCCGACAATAATAGCAATAAATGTAATAAATTCGACGTAACCTGTGCCATCTACGATTTGTTCTTTATCTAAATATTGTGGAATTATGGCATATTTAATTGGTCCCAAAAAGGTAGCATAGACACCAACAAAAAAAATATTTAAAAGTAGTAGCCAAGTTAGTTTATAGTACAGGGCAAATAGTATAAGTAGATTAAGAAAGATTTCAAATAATTTAATATATTGTGTCAATTTTGCTTTATCATTACAATCGGCTAATTTACCAGCAGTTGAAGAAAAAAGCAAAAACGGTAAGATGAATAAAAAAACAGCAACATTAATAGTAAAACCATCATTAAG
>JAPJMP010000217.1 GCA_026461645.1 Burkholderiales bacterium | reverse complement strand
TATTTTTATTATTAGTCATAATAACTCACTTATATTAAAGTTAATTAAATTAGATCTGAGTCTAATCATTATAAATTATTTATTTATAGACCTTAAATTATACATCACGGAGGACTTCTCCGTGATGAAATTTACAATTTGTGATTTTAAAAATTGTTATAGCAGAATAATTATAACAATGAAAAGAATTATTTATTTAAATTAATGGAAAAAATTACACCAGAATTTTTGCTTCCACCTTGAGAAGTAGTTCCATATAAAACTCCATTAACTTCAATTAGGCCACCACGTGGATATTTACCATTAGTACCATTAAAATTAGCAATAATAGTTAAATCGCCATCAGGTGTATATCTATATACAGTTCCACAACCACTATCTAAACCAGTAGTGTTATATGGACAGTCACCACTTCCTCCATCAAAGGTAGTACCATATAAATTTCCATCACTTGCTAGCAATAAACCTGAATATGGGTTTGATGCTGCTGGAGCAACTCCAAAGTTTAGCATTATTTGCTCTTGACTAAACACATTTGAATTAGGTGTTAATTTATAAATTATTCCATTATTCACACTGCCACCAGCCCAAGTAATACCATAAGCTGCCCCATTAACAAAGGTTGGTGCAGCCCAACCACAAAACCCTTCATTTGGATCTAAATTGGTACCAAAAGCATATTGCAAAGTTGGCGTTGATTCAATAATATTCCAAGCTATCACTGCACCTCTAGATTCTGGGCCTAAAAAACCGGTAGTTAAGTATAGAATACTTGGACTTTCTGGTAAATTTTGTGAGAATCCACTAAAGGGCTCACCACCTAGTGCATCATCACTATTTGAATCATTAAATGCATATAAAAGATTAAAATTATTATTTGTTGGATCAAACGAATACATACTTCCGCAACCAACGATTCCATCTCCATTAGGAGTTACGCAGTTTAAATCGCCACCCCATCTTGTAGTACCATAAAACAAGTTGTTTGTCCAGTATAATGCTCCAGATGGAAAAATTCCTTCAGCCGGTGCAAAACTGTGAATATTGGTGATATTATTAGTATTCAAATTATAAGAAAATATAAATCCATCATTATTAGCCCCGCCACCTTGAGCAACACCATACAGAATTCTGGATTCATTAACTCCTGCCGTTGATAATGCGGCAACTGCATTAGAATTTGCAGGCATGTCTTTTAACATTTGATAATTACTACCATCTGGAGCAATTCTATAGATTACACCCGAATCTGCACTTCCACCACTAGATGTTACTCCATATAAATTTCCATCAGAAGCTTTAATTAGTGTGGCCCAAGGTTCAGCCCCATCACTACTTCCTTGAAAATTATATAACACATTTAAAGCTTTACTTTTAGGAGCAGTGCCAATTGTGCATGATACACAAGAACTAACAATAATAGAAGCAACTACTGCATAATTAAAACAATTTTTCATAAGTATTCCTTAAATAAAATCTAATTAGTAAAATTAATTTGATATATTACCCCATTATTTGCAGGACCTCCTTGGGTTGTTACGCCAAATAATTTACCATCAACTTCAATTAATCCAGCTCGTGGATATGAGCCATTATTCCCATTAAAATTAGCAATTACTGAATATTGCCCACCTGGAGTGTATTTAAACACTGTACCACAACCACTTGCTTGATATTGATCAGGCCCACAATCACCAGTACCACCATCATAAGTTGTACCATATAAATTACCATCACTTGCTAGCAATAAACCTGAATATGGTCTTGAGCCAGTTTGAGTGATAAAATTAAATTGAATATTTTCAGTAAAAGCATCATCAAATCTATAAATAGTTCCAACGTTTGAGGTTCCACCAGCCCAAGTAGAGCCATAAGCAATTCCATTGACAAATGTTGGTGCTGGCCATGGGCACTGACCATCATAATTATTATTACCAAATGAATCCACTAAATTAGGACTCTCGTTGTTTTCATTATTCATATTCCAAGATATCAATGAACCAAAACCATTTGCACCACCAAAACCTAAGGTTGCGTATAAAATAGGATTTGATTCTGCTGGTATAGTATCTAATTGAGTAAAACCAAAAAATGGCTCTGAGCCCACTGTTCCGTCAAACGCATATAACATACTAAAATTATTGTTGCTTGGATCAAAAGAGTATATGGTACCGCATCCTGCAATATTGCCGCTGCCACTTGACTCTGGATTTAGTGGACAGCTTTCATTGCCGCCAAATTTAGTTGTACCATAAAACTTATTATTATATTTAGACCAATATAAATTTGCAGTTGGTGCTGCTCCAGTTGCTATTGAAAATGAATGCAATAAATTATAGTTTGAACCATCAAAGTTAATCTTAAAAATTGTGCCCACATTATTAGAACCAGCCCCTTGAGTAACCCCAAAAAGTTGATTATTATATTCAATTAAACTAGCAAAAGTATTTGAATTATTATTTAAATCAAATATTACCTGATAATTATTTCCACTAGGAAGTATTTTGTAAATTACACCAGAATTATTTCTTCCACCACGAGATGTAATTCCATATAAAAAACCATCTGAGCCCAAAGTTAAATTAGCCCATTGATCAGAACCATTGCTATTACCAGCAAAATTATACACAATTTTAATATTATTATTAGGCACAGTTGAAGAACCAATTGTACAAGAATTAGTAACTACAATTAGACCTAATAATAATGATAAGTGCATAATTTTATTAAGCATCATGTTAACTCATATAAAACTTTTAATTATTATATTATAATTATATACCAATTTACTCTGCTAAATTATCAAGAAAAAATTAATTAATATATTTATTAAACCAGTATCCCAATATTTCATGATACATTATTGCTACTTGGGTCATAGCCCCAGCACTAGGAATAAAAGCTAAAACAGGAGTAAAAGCACTATATGTAGAATAATAATCTGTTGAAGCCGGAGTTGCAATTAAATGATACTTATCAAACAACATTAATGCTCTTCGCATGTGATAGGCCTGGGTCACTAAAATTATATGCGTAATTTTTTGTGGTATTAATATTTGAGCTACAAATTTAGCGTTTTCATCAGTTGTGCGTGATTTATTTTCAATAATAATTTGGTTTTTAACATTATATAAATCAATTAGCCATTCTTTCATTAAATTTGCTTCGCGAATATTTCCAGTATAACCCCCTGAGACTACAATTGGAATACTTTCATTTAATTTTGCAATATATGCTGTATATGCTAAACGAATATTAGTATTTGCCGACAAACTCACTTTATGCGAATATTCTGGGCCATATTTATTAACACCACCTCCAACTACAACTATCGCTTGATTTGATTTAATTTGATTGAATGAAATGGGTGGATAATATGAAATTTTAGATATTAATAACGCTGTGATTGGAATTGACTGTAAATAT
>JAPJMP010000216.1 GCA_026461645.1 Burkholderiales bacterium | reverse complement strand
TCTAATATTGTCATCTTTATTGCTCCTATGCTTATTGATATAAGCATTAGTATACTATAAATCTTATAGCATTATCTACTAGGAGCGGATTGCCGTGGTATTTTAAATATCTTAAAATTATTTACACTTAACTAAAATTGCTGAAGCTAAATAAGTAGTAATAAAATCTTTAGCTAGCATAATATCACTTAAATATTTACGCGCTAAAGGATCATGCTTTTTATTTAATTTATGCAATTTATTCCTATATTTTAAGATCTAATAATATTAGGTGCAAATGGCATGGCCAAAGATTTGTTACACGTAGAACGCTATATTAAACAATAGAGAACAAGTTTAATTTTTATTTTGCATTAAATTTTTTTTATCTAATTTAAATTGTTTAATATCATCAATTGATACTTTAGGATAATCAAGATTTAAACCATCAATTGCATGAGCAATAGTATACGCTATAATTGTCCGAGCTACTTTTTTATCATTAGCAGGCACAATTATCCAAGGCGCATATTTCTGTCCGGTATTAGATAACATATTTTCATATGCTTTCACATATTCATTCCAAAAACTTCTTTCCTTAAGATCAGATGGCGATATTTTCCATAATTTATTTTCATTCTCTAAGCGTTCTAACAATCTTGATTTTTGCTCATCTTTGGAAATATTCAAGAAAAATTTTAAAATCAAAACACCATTTCGCGCTAAATGCTTTTCCATTGCATTAATATCTTCATATCTATGTTGCCAAAACTTGTCATTAACCTTATAACCTAACGAATAAGGTAGTTGTTCCATGCGCTCAGGATGCACCTTAGTTACTAATACATCTTCATAATAGGAGCGATTAAAAATAACTAGTTCTCCACGTTGTGGTAATTTATTATTATAACGCCATAAAAAATTATGCATATGTTCTTCTGCACTTGGAACTTTAAAACTATGAACTTTACAACTTTGTGGGTTAAAGCCACTAATTACATGGCTTATAATACCATCTTTACCAGCAGTATCCATTCCTTGTAGAACAATTAATACTGAATACTTTTTACTTGCCCAAAGTAACTCCCCAGATCTTTCTAATTGTTGTCTACTTTCATCAAGAATAATTTGCGCATAATTATGCTTGGTTTGTGATTTTTTTTTAATGAGAGAAAGGTTTTTTAATGGTTCACACGCAGAATAATCGGTAAAATAATTTTTTAATTTAACATCATGCGCGCGTGTTATAGCAATTTGCTCAATAATTTTATTTAAATTAGGTATTACATGATCCATTTTAGCTCCTTTATTGCAATATTAAATTTTAAAATTTAACATCCGCTTAATTGGAAGGTATGCTTTTTCAATTATTTCCTCAGTTAAATAATTGATTTCAACTCCGCCTTTTTGCTGTTGTGCCAACTTAACCGCAGTAACTGTATTTAGCTTCATATACGGACATGAGTTACATTTACAACCAGTATAAATTGGTGCTTGCATAATATTTAATTCTGGTCGCGCTTGGCGCATATTGTATAATATTCCTTCTTCAGTTGCCACTAAAATTGTCGCATTAACATCTCCGGAATATTGCCTCACCCAGTTTAATAAGCCAAATGTAGAGCCAATATAATTAGCCCTTTTCAATACTGGCAACGGACTTTCTGGATGAGCAATTAAAAATTTGGCGGTTTTAATTTGTAAAAATAAATTATCTAATTCCTTTTCATTAAATTGATCATGTACCTCACATACCGCAGACCATAATGGCATATTAAAATCAAATTGATAATTTAAATAAGCACCCATATTTCTATCTGGCGAATAAATGACTTTTTTCCCTTGCTGATGCAAGTATTTAATAATGTCCACTACATTTCTAGAGGTAACAGTCCAGTCAGCAACTGCTTTATGCTCAGCCGATGAATTTATATAGGCAACATGAACATAATCAGGATATGAATTACGCCATTGAATTAGCTTATTAATATCAGTCATTGTTACTAATGAGCAAGTTGATCCCATATCTGGTAAAATTACAGTAGCTTTAGGGTTAATCATTTTGGCAGTTTCAGCCATAAACCTAACTCCAGCTAATACAATAATATCAGCTTTTGATTCTTTTGCATATAAAGCCAAGTCTAAACTATCACCAACATGATCTGCTAATTGTTGCACTTCAGGCGTAGTATAGTAATGGGCCAGTGTTAATACTTTTGTCATTTCATACTCATTTTAAATTGGAAAACCCAGGAAATAGTTCCAACTCTCGCCATAATCTTTTAAATGAAACGGGAAATGGAGTTTTTAAGGTTTCCGCAAAAAGTGACACGCGAAACTCTTCAATTTTAAATTTAAAATTATAAATTTCAAGTGCAATCTTCGAATTATTTAGCTCTAAATAATCAACATAATTATACCATGCTTCATAAATTTGGTTTACTTGCTGTGCTAATAAAATATCCCTTTCTTTATTATTTTCAAATTTGTCAATGCGTACTAAAATCGCCTCCAAATATCTCGGGTAATGCTCAAAATATGTAAATTTAACTGTTTGCAGAAAATTCGGATAAATTAAATCATCTAACTGGAGTATTATTTCATCTTGTAAATAATGATTAATAATTTTTAATTTAACTTTATTATAATTTTGTGCAGTTTTAAATAAAACGTTAGCAAAACTTCTTGTCGCCTCAGTTATGCCATGTATGCAATTTTCAACCATTGTATTAAATTCGGCAATATTGTGAGGAAAAACATTTAAATCAATATTCATACGCAGAATTTGATTGATACTATCAGTTAATAACTGCTCCTTAATATACACATCATTAAAAAATAATGCTGATGGCTTAAAGTTAATAAACTGCTTACTTGTTAAATGCTTTATTTGGCTTTCTAATTGTAATTTTAATAAGGCAAAAAATCCTTTTTGCGATGAGCTTCGAGCTTTATCTAAATCCTCTGCTATTTCTAAGTTAATTTGTTTATCCTTGAGCGTTAAGGCATAAAATCCGGTAACTAATGTAGAGCCGCGTTTTAATTCAACACTATTTAATATTAATGATAATTCGTTTATCCATGATTTAATATTAGTAATTTCGTACTGATTAGCTACTGTTGTAATTATATTTGATAATTGCGGCGCTAATTTACTTTTAAGTAAATTAAGATCATCACCACTTGCTATTAATTGATTATGATCCCAAATTTCATAGTGAAAACACAAATGACAGGGATATATAATTGTTTTTAAATCGGCACTATCTAATTTTATCTTTTTTGTGTGATATAAAAATTCAACAAACACAGTATGTAAATCATTATCGATATTGTTATCAGCGTATATTAAGAACTCTGTAACAAATTCATTAACTGGATTTAAATTAATGCGTATATTTTTAGCTAAGCTTTTAATTAAAAATAAAATCTTTTCCCGAATTAAACCGGCAACTAACCAAGAAAAATGTTTACTTGCGACTAAATTTAAATCAACTAGATTAATAATTGCAGTAACACCGTCATTTACCACCTCTGGATTAAAAATATATTTTAATTTAATTTCAACGCCATTTAAATTAAGTGTTTCAGGAAATTGTTGTAACTGTGGTAAATTGTTGGTTAATTCTTCAATCAATTGTGCTTCATTTAACATGATTTTTTTATCATTATTTTCTTGATTTAACCATATATCAAAAGTTCTAATATCAGCGATAGTTGTAGGGATATTTTTGCTATAAAAATTATATAAAACATCTTCTATCATGAAAAATGATAAGCGTAGTTTATCCTCAAGTTGCTCTAATTTATTAATTATTGTTTGATTATGTTGCATCCACAAATATTGCTTTGTTACTTCAAAGGGAACCAATCCTTGTTTAATAAAGATTTCATGCGCATTATTTAAATCAATATTCATATATGAAACACTTTTACTCTCAATAACTAGACCGTAAAAGATTGCATTTTGAGTAGCTATGACTTCTCCGCGCTTTTTACTCCAATGTTCATTGCTATAATTATATTTTACTAAATGCTTCGTTAGTGCGACTAACCACTGTGGTTCAATAGCTGCATTAATTCTTGCATATAGCTTGGTAGTTAACACCAATTGACTTGATACTATCCACTTTGCTTTATCAATTCCACTAGATGGGTGAATATAAAATTTTTTATCATTAGTCCCCAAGTAGTAATTCTCTACTAA
Organism: Burkholderiales bacterium; assembly: GCA_026461645.1. Classification (GTDB taxonomy): domain Bacteria; phylum Pseudomonadota; class Gammaproteobacteria; order Burkholderiales; family UBA11063; genus Aquella. The sequence goes on along the minus strand of JAPJMP010000216.1, from coordinate 5,351 downwards.
ATCTTTTTTTCCTATATTAGTTAATAATCCCGCTAAAACTGCTTGATGAATGCAATCATAATTAGCATCATTATTATTTTCTTGAATTTTATTATTATGTAAAATTTCTTTGATTTGCTGATATAACTCTAACCAATTTTTTAATCTATTTACCGCCAAAAAATTTTGCTGTAAAATTTGTTGTAACTTAGCCTTGCTTTTACTTTGGAATAATTGTTGCTGATACCAGTTCCATAAGTTTAAAATCATACTAAAGTCAGATTTTTTATCACTCCATATTCTATGCCGATCTTGCGCTAGTTGTTGATATTCATTTGGATATTCACGTGGATCAGTGACGGATAAAAAACTAATTATTACTAACAGTTCTTTTATACAACCTAATTTATAACCGGCATAGAGCATTCTAGTCAAATAACAATCTAGTGGAATTTTAATCATAAAATAACCAATATTAGTTAATTTACTATTTTCATCAATTGCGTTTAATTGAAATAATGTTCGATAAGCCGTATTAAATGATTTTTCATTGGGCCTTTCAATAAAGGGGAAGGTATAGGGATCGCCAAGTTTAAATGCAATAATTTTTAAAATGACATTAGCGATATTACTGCGAATTATTTCCGGATCAGTATATTCAGAAAAGGCGTTATATTCTTGTTCACTATATAAGCGAACACACATTCCATGACTAACTCTTCCAGCTCGACCCGAGCGTTGCTTCGCACTTGCTTGTGAAATATTTTCAATTTGTAATTGCTCTACTTTAGTTCTAAAATTATAGCGTTTAATCTTTACCTCTCCGCTATCAACTACATAGCGAATTCCAGGTATCGTTAACGAAGTTTCTGCCACATTAGTTGCAACTATAATTTTAATAGTACTAGAGTTATTAAAAATTAGCGCTTGATCAGCTTCACTTTGCCGTGAATAAAAAGGTAAAATTTGATAATTGCGTAAGCTAGTTTTGCGGAGATATTTTATACACTCTTTAATTTCGCGTTCGCCAGCCAGAAAAACCAATACGTTGCCTAATTCAATATCTAAACAAGTTAAGATTGCTTTTACAATAGTTTGATTTATGCCTTCGTTATCAGCTAATGACTGGGCTAACGGTTGATACACAATATCAACCGGATAACTCTTGCCCATTACTTCAAAGATTGGCGCTTGATTAAAAAAATGGGCAATTTTATTATTGTGCATAGTTGCTGAAGTGATAATTACTTTTAATTGTGGGCGCTGAATCAGTATTTTTTTTATATGCCCAAGTAAGAAGTCAATATTTAAGCTACGTTCATGTGCTTCATCAATAATAATTGCACTATATTTACTTAATAATTTATCAGTTTGAATTTCTTGCAATAAAATACCATCGGTCATTATTTTAAGCTTTGTTGTAGTTTTGATTTTATCCACAAATCTAACTTTGTAACCTACAATATCATGATTATTTAATTCATTGGCAATACGATGTGCAACAACTTTTGCAGCAATTTTGCGTGGTTGTGTGTGACCAATAATACCTTTACTGGCCATTCCCATTTCAAGCAAGACTTTAGGTAACTGGGTGGTTTTACCGGAGCCAGTTTCTCCCGAGAGAATAATAACTTGATTATTAGTAATTAAATCTTTTATGGTCGCAACAACTAAACTTACTGGTAAATTTTCAGGGTAAGTTATATTTACCTTATCCAGTATATTAGATTGTTGCTCCATTTGTTTTAAACAATATCTTTAATAGTCATTAAATGAATATTACCACCAGAAGAGGTTGTGTTGATGCAAACACATCTTTCATTAACCAACAAATACAAATTATAATAGCCGTCATCATCCTCATATACTTTTGTTACAATAGGACCATTTCTGCAGGATAATTCCATATTAAACTTTTTAGTTAGTTTATAATTATTGGACACAGTTACTACATTTAATGGTTGCTGCATAAATTCATTATAGCTAATTAAGGATTTTTGCGCTAATATTGATTCTAATAATTCAGTAGTTTCATCTTTAATTAAAGCAACCTCATTACCGCAAGCAATAGCACATATAATTTGCATAATGTATTCTTTAACTGTTGTGGCAAGACAGCCTACTATTCCACGTTTAGCAAAAAACATATAATTTTTTTCACCAGTTGGACCGCTTAAATCAATTTGTCGTAATAATGGCGAATGTTCACGAATATAATCTGCATAATTTAACAAAAACTCTCTTTGTTCAACATCTTCAATAACTGCATCTATCTTACTCATGAATTTAGTTAATTTTTCAAAATTATATTCTCTTAGTCTATATTTACCGTATGGATCATACTTAGCGGTTACTAAACGATATAAATACAATGGGCCGCCAGCTTTAGGACCAGTCCCAGACAGTCCCTCTCCTCCAAAAGGTTGAACGCCAACTGTAGCTCCAATAATATTGCGATTAATATAAAAATTTCCGGCATTAATTTTTTGACTCAAATATTCAATTCTATCTTCAATTCTACTATGCAGACCTTGTGTTAAACCATAACCGGTTGAATTGATTTCTTTGATTAACTCTTTAATCCTATTTGCTTCATAGCGAATAATGTGCAGTACTGGGCCAAATATTTCTTTTTTTATTTCACTAATATGCCCGATTTCAATTAAAGTTGGAGCCACAAAATAGCCATTATCACAATCAATTGTTAACGATGATTGAAAAAATAAACGAGCATTGTTTTTCATTTTTTTAATATGCTCTTCTATGGCCTTTTTAGCCTTTAAATCAATAACTGGTCCAACATCTGTAGCTAAATTTTTAGGATTGCCAACTCTTAGTTCTTTCATTGCATAACTTAACATGCGTATAATTTTATCCGCAATATCTGCCTGTAAATATAATACCCGCAAAGCCGAGCATCTTTGTCCTGCACTATCAAAACTTGAGGCAATTACATCGACTACAACCTGTTCAGGAAGTGCCGATGAATCAACTATCATAGTATTTTGCCCACCAGTTTCAGCAATTAGCACTGAATTAAATTCTTTACTCGCTAAGTTTTTATTAATTGATTGTGCTACTTCATTTGAGCCAGTAAAAATTACGCCACTAATGCTATTACTTTTAGTTAAACAGTCGCCAATACTTGAGCCACTTCCTGGAATAAACAACAACACATCACGCGGACATCCTGCCTCATAAAACAAATTAATTACAAAATGTGCAATTAAACTAGTATTTAGTGCAGGTTTAGCAATTACAGTATTTCCCGCAACTAAACAACTACTAATTTCGCCAACAAAAATTGCCAAGGGGAAATTCCATGGACTAATGCATACAAATGGCCCCAGTGCTTTATAGTTACCCGGTTGCAAGTCATTAACAGCTCTGCTGGCATAATACCTACAAAAATCTACCGCTTCACGTACCTCATTAATTGCATTAGCTAAAGTTTTACCCGCTTCACGAACTAATAAACTTAATAATTGAATATAGTTTTCTTCAAATTTATCTGCAACTATATTGAGACACTTAGATCTAATTGTTACATCTGTATTTGACCATTTAGCAAAGGCATCTTTTGCTATCGCAATTGCATTCTCAGCATCAGTTGCTGTTGCCATATACAGCTGCCCTACTTTTACACTATTGTCACCAGGTTCATAAATTGACAATACTTCTTTATCGTTGTATGCACTATCATTATTAATTAATGGATAAGCTATATAAAATTTTTTATCTAAAATGGATAGTTCAGTCTGCAATTTGATTAAAAGTGCCTCATCGCTTAAGTCAAGTCCTTGAGAGTTTAATCTCTGCGGTAAATATAGCTCACCAGGTTTACAAATTGAAGGATTGGATAGCCCCAATGTGTTTTTAGCTAAAGTAATTGGATTAAGCAGTAAATCATTAATTGTAATATTTTTATCGACAATTTGATTAACAAATGATGTATTTGCTCCATTTTCTAGCATTCTTCTTACCAAATATGCCAATAATGTATTGTATGAACCAACTGGAGCATAAATTCGACATTTGACATCTAAATTATCTTTACCGACAATATTATTATACAATCGCTCACCCATACCATACAAACACTGAAACTCAAATTTTTTGTCTTGTCCAAGATAATAAATTGTTGCTAGCGTAAGCGCATTATGTGTAGCAAATAACGGATAAATAATATCATTAGCTTTAAATAGCTCTTGAGCACAAACCAAATAAGATAAATCTGTATAGAATTTACGGGTAAATACTGGATAATCTGCATCTCCATTTAATTGAGCACGCTTAATTTCAGAGTCCCAATATGAGCCTTTAACTAATCTAACTAAAATTCTATTTTGATTGCTTTGTGCTAATTTAATTAGGTAATTTATTACAGAGGTTGCTCGTTTTTGATAAGATTGAACTACAAAGCCAAAACCTTTAAATCCAGCTAAATCAGAATCGGATAATAACATTTCTAATAAATCAAGCGACAAGTCAAGATGACGACATTCTTCGGCATCAATAAAAATCGCAATATTATATTGTTTCGCTAATAAAAATAGCTCTTTAAGTCTTACATATAATTCGTTAATTACCAGCGGGTACTGTTCTCTTTGATAACGTGAATGAATTGCAGTTAATTTAACAGATATTCCTGAACCATCGATGACCCCTTTATTATTCGCAGCTTTTCCCACAGCAATAATAGCTTCGCTATAACTTTTAAAATAAGCTAAAGCATCATTTTCATTGACTGCAGATTCTCCCAGCATATCATATGAAAATAAATAACCCAATTTTTCTTTAGTCGCTGCAGCTTGTATTGCTCCATCAATAGTCTCAGCCATCACAAACTGAGTTCCGAATGCCTTAACAACAGTTTGAATTGCTTTACGAATCACCGGTTCACCAAACTTCTTAAGTACATTAAGTAAACTATTAGTTAAATCATTGCTTGTGGATAACTTAACTATTTTACCTGATATAACTAACCCCCAACTGGCTGAAGTAACAAATAAATTTTGTGATTTAATATATTTTAACCAATCTCCCTGATTAATTTTATCGCGAATTAATTCATTTTGCGTTTTAATATCAGGAATACGCAACAAGCTCTCAGCTAAGCACATTAGCGCAACACCCTCGTTGGTATTTAATTTATACTCATTAAGAAATTGTTGTATATCTAAATTTTTTACTTTATCATTTCGAAGATTAATACATAAATTTTTCGCCAATACTTCAGCTTTTTCAATTACAATCTCTGATATATTGATTTGATCTAATAATTTTGTTACTGCAGTTTGCTCATTGGTTTTATAATTTTTTATAATATCTAATCTAAACTCATCTTTATTTCGCGCGTACAAGTTAAACAT
>JAPJMP010000215.1 GCA_026461645.1 Burkholderiales bacterium | reverse complement strand
TTTAAGTAAATTGTAAATTTCTTCTTGTTTTATAGCCATAGTTAATTTTTGTTATAATCTTGTTTTGAATTTTTAACATCATTTTTAAATGGGGTTTTTATGGAAGCTTTAATATCAAACATATCTGGTTTAACAGCTATTGCTGCTGCAATTATGATAGGTCTAGGTGCATGTGGAACTGCAATTGGTTTTGGTTTATTAGGTGGTAAGTTTCTCGAATCAGCGGCAAGACAGCCAGAATTAGTTTCAATGCTACAAGTTAAATTATTCGTGGTTGCCGGATTACTAGATGTGATTTCAATGATTGGTGTTGGTATTGCGTTATTATTTATTTTTAATAATCCATTATTAACTACAGCTATAAATCTAGCTAAAACAGTTGCTCATTAATTGACAGTTATATAAGTCTCCAAGGGGAATTGCATGGATATTAATGCAACATTGTTCGGGCAAGCGATAACTTTTGCTATTTTAATTTTCTTTACAATGAAATTTGTTTGGCCACCATTAAATAAAATGTTGGAAGAAAGAGCAAATAGAATTGCAAATGGTTTGGCTGCTGCAGAAAAGGGTCATCAAGAATTACTTGATGCTGAATCAAGAATAGCTGAAGAATTACAACATGTTCAGGTTAGAGCTACAGAAATAATGTTTAATGCTGAAAAACGTGCTGATCAAATTGTTGATGAAGCTCGTCAAAAAGCTACGACTGAAAGTGAAAGAATTTTAATTGAAGCAAAAGCACAAATTGAACAAGAATTTGGTAGAGCCAAAGAGCAATTACGTTTTCAAGTTGCCTCTTTAGCGATAGAGGGTGCTCAGCAAATATTAAAATCTGAAGTAGATAGACAACGCCATGAAAAAATTCTGGCTGATATTATGTCAAAACTGTGAGTATAAATGATTAATAATACTAGTCTTGCCCATCCTTATGCTAATGCTGTTTTTGATTTTGCTCTAGCAGCAAATAATTTAGATAAGTGGTTTACAGATTTAGCTAATTTGGCTAATTTAGCTCAAAATGATAATTTTACTAAGTTAACTACTAACCCTAATTTATCTAGGGATGCAGTTATTCAAATAATAGTTAGTTTTGTGGATGAACCAAGTAAAGAATTAAGCAATTTTTTATCTCAATTGCAAGACAATAACAAATTAACAATTTTACCTGAAATTTTTACATTATTTGAACAGCAATTGGAAAATTATCGCAATTGTAGTAAAGTAGTTATTCAGTCTGCATTTGAATTAAATGAAGAGCAAAAATTAACATTCCAAGGTTTGCTATCAAAAAAATTTGGTAAAACAGTTTCAATTCAAGTTGAAGTTGTTCCTGAATTAATTGGTGGTGTTAAAGTATTAATCAATGACAAAGTTGTTGATTATTCGATTAAAGGTAGCTTAGATAATCTAGCTACTGAAATTATTAAATAGGGGTTTTACATGCATTTAAATCCTTCTGAAATCAGTGATATTATAAAATCTAAAATACAAGCAATCAACTCTAATAATGAATATCAAACAAAAGGTGTTGTAGTGTCAGTAGCTGATGGTATTGTGCGGATATATGGCTTATCTAATGTGATGCAAGGTGAAATGTTACAGTTTCCAGGCAATGTTTTTGGTATGGCTATGAATCTAGAGCGAGATTCTGTTGGTGCAGTTGTTTTAGGTGATTACGAACACATCGTTGAAGGCGATGAAGTGTCGTGTACTGGGCGTATATTAGAGGTTCCAGTAGGTAGAGAATTAATTGGTAGAGTTGTTGATGCACTTGGCCGTCCAATTGATGGTAAGGGGCCATTAAATGCAAAGGCTACATCTCCAATCGAGAAAGTTGCACCTGGGGTTATTGCGCGTAAATCAGTATCACAGCCATTAGAAACCGGAATTAAAGCTATTGATTCAATGGTTCCAATCGGTAGAGGTCAACGTGAATTAATTATCGGGGATAGACAAACAGGTAAAACGGCTGTAGCTATTGATACCATAATTAATCAAAAACAAACTGGAGTGGTTTGTATTTATGTTGCAGTTGGACAAAAATCATCATCTATAGCCAATGTAGTGAGTAAATTAGAAGAACATGGTGCTTTAGGCCATACAATCATTGTTGCAGCATCAGCAGCAGAAGCAGCCGCGCTTCAATTCATAGCCCCTTATTCAGGTTGTGCTATGGGTGAATATTTTAGAGATCGTGGAGAAGATGCGTTAATTGTTTATGATGATTTATCTAAGCAAGCTGTTGCCTATAGACAAATTTCCTTATTATTAAGAAGACCTCCTGGGCGTGAAGCGTTCCCTGGTGATGTGTTTTATTTACATTCAAGATTATTAGAGCGTGCAGCTCGTGTTAATGAAGAGTATGTAGAAAAACTTACTCAAGGTCAGGTAAAAGGTAGAACTGGCTCTTTAACAGCATTACCTATTATTGAAACACAAGCAGGTGACGTATCTGCATTTGTTCCAACAAATGTTATTTCAATTACTGATGGACAAATTTTCCTTGAAACAGATTTATTTAATTCAGGAATTCGTCCGGCAATTAACCCTGGAATATCGGTATCACGGGTTGGTGGCGCGGCGCAAACAAAAGTAATCAAGAAATTAGGTGGTGGAGTAAGACTGGCTTTAGCACAATATCGTGAATTGGCTGCATTTGCTCAATTTGCCTCTGATCTTGATGAAACAACCAGAAAACAATTAAATCATGGACAAATTGTTACTGAATTAATGAAACAGAAGCAGTACTCTCCATTATCTAAGGCTGAAATGGCGTTAACTTTATATGCAGCAAACAATGGTTATTATAGTGACATTCCGGTTGCAAAAGCATTAGCTTTTGAAAGTGGGTTTGCTTCCTTTGTTAAAGCCAATGCTCCAGAAATTTTATTAAATATTAATAAAAGTGGAGAATTAACATCAGCGGATGAAGAAGTTATCAAAAAAACTTTAAATGAATATAAAACAATATTTTCAGTTGAATAGGTTTTAAATGTCTGCAGCTAAAGAAATAAGAAGTAAAATTAAAAGCGTACAAAATACGCAAAAAATTACTCGTGCCATGCAAATGGTTGCCACTTCTAAAATGCGTAAAACTCAAGAGCGAATGAGAGCAGCAAGGCCTTATGCTGAAAATATTAGACGGGTAATGGCGAATTTGGCTGGAATTAATAATTACGCTAAAAATAATTCTCCATATTTACGTAGTTGCTCTAATCCAAAAAGTGTGGGAATCATTGTTATCACTTCAGATAAGGGGCTATGTGGTGGGTTAAACGCAAATGTGTTAAAACTCTTTTATGAGAATGTTAAAAAATTTAAAAATAGTAAAGTTAGTGTTGAAGTTTGTCCTTTAGGGCAAAAAGGGTTAAATGCCTCGCTACGAGTAGGTCTAGATGTAACATCTTCTGCTGTTAGTTTAGGTGATGTGCCACAAATGGAAAAGCTAATTGGTCCAATATCTAATTTTTTAACTAAATTTCATAATCAGCAGTTAGATGCTGTTTATGTAGTGTATTCACATTTTGTCAATACAATGAAGCAACAACCAAAATTTGAGCAATTATTACCTTTATCTAAAAAAGATTTGCAACAAGATAAAGTGCATTTTAATGATTATGAGTACGAACCATCAGCGCTTGAGGTTTTAGATCAAATCATAAGTAGATATGTTGAATCAGTGGTATTTCAATGCCTTGCTGATAATATGGCATCAGAGCAAGCAGCACGAATGGTAGCAATGAAATCAGCTACTGATAATGCTGGTTTAGCAATAAATGAATTACGCTTAGTATATAATAAATCGCGTCAAGCATCAATTACTAAGGAATTGGCAGAAATAGTTGCCGGAAGTGCTGCGGTTTAAATAAGTGTATTTAGGGTTGTGTTAATAATTAATAATGTGTTTGTGGGAATACAATAATGTCACAAGGTAAAATCATACAAGTTATTGGAGCTGTTGTTGATGTGGAGTTTCCACGCAATAGTGTGCCGCGTATTTATGACGCTTTGCAGTTGGCTACTGGTGGAAATTTAGTTCTAGAAGTACAGCAACAATTGGGCGATGGAGTAGTAAGAAGCATTGCCATGGGAAGCTCAGATGGATTACAAAGAGGGCTTGAAGTTGTTAATACTGGTAAACCAATTTCAGTTCCGGTAGGTAAAGGTACATTAGGTCGAATTATGGATGTTTTAGGTAATCCTATTGATGATGCAGGGGAAATTAGCACTGAGCATTTACGTGCCATTCATCAAAATGCACCTAAGTTTGATGAAATTTCGCAAACAACAGAATTGCTAGAAACTGGAATCAAGGTTATTGATTTATTGTGCCCATTTGCTAAAGGTGGTAAGGTTGGATTATTTGGTGGAGCCGGAGTAGGTAAAACTGTAAACATGATGGAATTAATCCGTAATATTGCTATTGAGCATAGTGGTTATTCAGTATTTACTGGCGTTGGTGAACGTACCCGCGAAGGAAATGACTTTTATCATGAAATGAAAGACTCGAACGTATTAGATAAAGTAGCACTAGTGTACGGACAGATGAATGAGCCACCAGGAAATAGACTGCGTGTTGCCCTAACTGGTTTAACTATTGCTGAAGAATTTAGAAATGAAGGACGCGATGTATTATTGTTTGTGGATAATATTTATCGTTATACTTTGGCTGGAACTGAAGTGTCAGCATTATTAGGTCGTATGCCATCTGCAGTAGGATATCAACCTACGCTTGCTGAAGAAATGGGTAAATTTCAAGAACGTGTAGCTTCAACCAAAAATGGTTCAATTACATCAATTCAAGCAGTATATGTTCCTGCTGATGACTTAACTGATCCATCACCAGCAACTACTTTTGCCCATTTAGATGCAACAGTAGTTTTAAGCCGTGATATTGCTTCTTTGGGGATATACCCAGCGGTTGATCCTTTGGATTCAACTTCGCGTCAACTTGATCCATTAGTTGTTGGTGAAGAACATTATAATGTAGCACGCGGAGTTCAGGCTACATTGCAAAAATATAAAGAATTACGTGATATTATTGCTATCTTGGGTATGGATGAATTATCTGAAGAAGATAAATTAACTGTGGCTAGAGCACGTAAAATTCAGCGCTTTTTATCACAACCATTCTTTGTGGCAGAGATATTTACTGGTTCACCAGGAAAATATGTATCACTAAAAGATACAATTTCAAGTTTTAAAGCTATTTTAGCCGGTGAGTATGATCATCTTCCTGAACAAGCCTTTTATATGGTTGGTGGAATTCATGAAGTAGTTGAAAATGCTAAGAAATTGGGCTAGGAGTTACAATGGCTAAAACAATGATGCTTGATGTGGTTGATTCAGAAAAACAAATATTTTCTGGAGAGGTTGAATATTTGGTTGCTCCTGCATTTGAAGGAGAAATTGGTATTTATCCTAATCACATTGCTTTAATAAGTAAATTGAAACCTGGTATACTTAGATTGCAAATTCCTAATCAAGCATATCAGTTGATTTATGCTATTTCAGGTGGATTTGTTGAAATCAATGATAATCATACCACTGTTCTTGCTGATATTGTTGAAAGAACTGAGGAGTTAGATGAAGCAAGATTAATTGAGCAGAAAAATCAAGCATTGAAAAAAATACAAGCTGCAGAGAATTCAAATACTGATTTTACCAAAGCTCAAGCAGCGCTTGAAATTGCTATAGCACAATTAAAAGCTATGGAATATATTCGTAATAATAAGAATAAAGTATAAAAATTTTAAAAAATTTATTTTATTAAAGAATGCTTGTGTTATAATAACGTTAATTGTCTATTTTTATTGAGTTATATTTTTTAAAAGGGATCACAATGAAAAAATTACTAGCTATGTTAATTACTGGGGTTGCTTTAGTTGCATGTTCTAACAATGAAAGTTCATCTAGCAATAATGCTAATTCATCAGCTCCAGCAGCAGAAGCGTCAGCTCCAGCAGCAGATGCATCAGCAGCAAAATAGTAAAAAATATTTTGAGCAAGTAAAGACCACGCATAAAGCGTGGTTTTTTATTAAGTTTAAAATGAAATTAAAATCATTTTCACAAATAATTCTTATTGGTATAACAGGAGTTGGCAAAACAACTGTAGGAAAGTATTTGTCAGAATATATTAAATCTGAATTTATTGATTTAGATAAAAGCATTGAGCAACGATGTGGTGTTGATATTCCAACTATATTTGAAATTGAAGGTGAGGCTGGATTCAGACTGCGTGAAACAAATGAATTAATGACAATTCTAGCGCAAAAATCATCAATTGTTTTATCAGTTGGTGGTGGATGTATTTTAAGTGATGAAAATCGGCAGCTAATGGCAACTGAAAATACCTTTGTGGTACAATTGTTTGCTAATATTGAGATTTTAGTTGAACGATTGTCTAAATCAGTGGCACAAAGACCATTATTCCATAAGGTAGATGTAGAAACTAAAATTCGTGAATTATTTAAAGCTCGCCAAGAGTTGTATGATTCAATTTCAGATATTAAAATTAATACATCATTCTTAAAACCTAATCAAGTAGTAGAAACTATTGTTAAAAATATTCAACTTTAATTAGTATAATCTACACCACGGCAATCCGCTCCTAGTAGATAATGCTATAAGATTTATAGTATACTAATGCTTATATCAATAAGCATAGGAGCAATAAAGATGACAATATTAGA
>JAPJMP010000214.1 GCA_026461645.1 Burkholderiales bacterium | reverse complement strand
TTTAAAAATAAAAAAGCTAGTATTATTCTACTAGCTTGTTTTAGAATTTTTGATGTTAATTTTTAGAATTGTCGGTATCATTATCACAATCTTTGCTTGGGTTTTCATTTTCGTAGAATCTAGAATGCAAACAACCACCAAATGAAGTCCTAATTATTCCATCATAAGTGCTATAAACATAACCAGCATTTGTAGCAGGAATTTCATCATCAGGGTCAGGCGCACTGTCATCATCAGCATAACTTGCAAAAACACAACCAAGCAAAACTAATAACATTATAAATAATTTTTTTGTGATCACTATGATCTCCCAAAAGATTAATAAATTTTTATATTATTATACACTAAAATAAAAATAATATAATATTTTTTATACGCTATTTTGGTTAATTAAATTTGCAATAAAGTTCCACTGCTTGCCATCAACTTTAGTAATTGACAACCTATTACCTTTTTGTAGAACTTGCATTGTATGCAATTCTGGATAACTGCGTAATTGCTGAATTGAAATATAGTTAATCTTTTTTACTAGCTGCACATCAACGCACCACCAGCGCGGATTTTCTGGTGTGCTTTTCGGTTCATAATATTCACTATTTATATCAAACTGTAAACTATCTGGATGTGCTTTACTAACAATTTTAACAATTCCATAAATTCCCGGCTGTTTACACGATGAATGCCAAAAAAAAGCCAAATCACCAATTTGCATTTGATTGCGCATAAAATTGCGGGCTTGATAGTTTCTAATTCCAAACCACTCAACTGTTTGCTGCTTAAACGAGCTTAAATCATCAATGCTTACTTCTGTTGGTTCCGATTTCATTAGCCAATACTGCATTGTTATTCCTATCTAAAAGTCCAAAATTTACTAATTAAAAAAGTAATTAAGGGCGTAATTAAGGTTGGAAGAATAGCAAATTTAGGATCTGCTGCGATTAATTTAGTAATTATTCTTACGCCAGCCACATTAAAGCACAAGCCAAAAATTGAAGTAATAATAAACTTCATAAATTCACTTTGTGAGAATCTGTGATTACGTTTAAAAGTAAACTTAACGTGCCCAAAATAAGACACAATCATTCCTAAAAAATTACCAATTATCATTGCTACCGATGGAAAAATATGTAATGATAAAGTAAAAACAAAGGTTGCAGTTTGCACCAACCAAGCGCTACCACCAACAAGAAAATAGACGAATATTTCTATTGCATGCTTACGGTGAATTTTGGCAATAATCTTTTTCATTTATTCTTTCTTAAGTATTGGAAAACCTTTTTTATGATAAACCAGTAACAATGAAATTGCTGCAGGAGTAATCCCAGATATACGCGACGCTTGCCCTATTGTTTCAGGTTTAAACTGAGCTAATTTTTGCATTACTTCACCAGACAAACCACTAATTTGCGAATAATCAACATTTTTATTAATTTTAAGCTCATCTAAATATGCATGCTTCCCAACCTCTTGGTGTTGTCTTTTAATATATCCGGCATATTTAATTTGTACTTCAATTTGCTCACATACCCGTTCATCATCTGCAATTAATTCACCAAATTTAGGAAACTTGGCTAATTGCGAATATTTCACCTCTGGGCGTTTCAAAATATCATAAAAAGAATATTCTCGCTCTATTGTTGTACCTAAAACATTTTGAGCTATTGGCTGCGTTTCATCATTAGGATGAATATAAGTAACTTTAAGTCTATTTATTTCACGTTCAACCAACGCTTGCTTCTTATTATAACTATTCCATTGCTCATCACCAACCACACCTAATTGATAGCCAATTGTAGTTAATCTTATATCAGCATTATCCTCGCGTAATTGCAAGCGATATTCTGCCCGCGAAGTGAACATTCGATATGGTTCTGTTACCCCTTTTGTAATAAGGTCATCCACGAGAACCCCTAAATATGCTTGATCTCTTTTCGGACACCACGCATCTTTATTTTGCACTAATAAAGCAGCATTTATTCCAGCTAGAATACCTTGAGCAGCGGCTTCCTCATACCCAGTCGTGCCATTTATTTGCCCAGCAAAAAATAATCCTTTAATATTTTTAGACTCAAGACTTGATTTTAAACTAGTAGGGTTAAAATAATCGTACTCAATCGCATAACCTGGGCGTAAAATATGAGCATTTTCTAATCCAAGCATTGAATGGACTAAGTCAAGCTGTACATCAAATGGTAACGATGTTGATATTCCATTGGGATAATATTCATTAGTAGTTAACCCTTCTGGCTCTAGAAAAATTTGATGTTGTTGTTTGTCTTGAAAGCGATGAATTTTATCCTCTATTGATGGGCAGTATCTAGGCCCAACACCCTCAATCACACCAGTAAATAACGGTGATCTATTTAAGCCACTTCTTATAATGTCATGCGTCATACTATTGGTATGCGTGATGTAACAACAAATTTGCTGGGGATGAAATTCACGTTTGCCTCTAAAAGAAAAAATTGGCGTTGGACTATCTCCAGGCTGTTGCTGCAATTTTGTAAAGTCAATAGTTCGACCATCAATTCTTGGAGGAGTACCTGTTTTTAAACGGGCTATAGGAAAATTATAATCACGTAATTTGTGTGATAAAGTAGTTGCAGCTGGATCACCAGCTCTCCCGCCAATATAATTATTTAATCCAATATGAATTTTGCCACCTAAAAATGTGCCATTAGTTAAAACAACGGTAGTTCCATGGAAAACAACTCCACCTTGAGTTATTACTCCTACCACTGTATCATTTTGAATGATTAAATCATCAACCGCTTGCTGAAAAATAGTTAAATTTGGTTGATTTTCTAATGTTTTACGAATAAATGCTTTATATAATATTCTATCAGCCTGAGCTCTGGTAGCTCTTACAGCAGGGCCTTTACTTGAATTTAGTGTTCTAAACTGTATCCCCGCATAATCAGCGGCAAGCGCCATCACGCCACCTAAGGCATCCACCTCTTTAACTAAATGGCCTTTGCCAATTCCTCCAATGGATGGATTACATGACATTTGACCTAATGTTTCAATATTATGCGTAATTAATAGTGTTTCCAACCCCATTCTACTTGAGGCCAGACAAGCCTCAGTCCCAGCATGTCCCCCACCCACAACAATTACAGCAAATTTCTTATGAAATAACATACTTCTTTAATTCTTATTAATAAAATTATTTTTGTGCAAAATAACGTTGTAAAATAGCACATGCCGCTAATTGATCTAATGCTTTTTTTTGCTTTATTCCATAAATCAATTGCTCATCTAATTGTTCACTGGCAATATATGAAGAATAATCTTCTACCACTAACTCTACCACTAGATTAAACCTATGCTTTAGCCGACTAACAAATTTATTGATAGCGGCAAGCAATAGTTGCTTATTTTCAGTTTGACTCGGTACTCCAACCACTAAAATGTTTGGTTGCCACTGCTTAATTAGTTGCCCAATTTTATCTAGTTTTTCGTGCTTATTTTTGCCCATTACCGTAGTTAGCGGATGAGCAATTTTTAATAAGTCATTGCCAAATGCAACACCAATTCTTGCTTCACCAAAATCAAAAGCCATAATTTTTTGATTGGTGTTAAGCAATTATTTTTCCACTATTATATAAATGACTTAAATTCTTCACCCCTAATAAGCTTAAGGCTTCATTGTAACGCTTATGCGGCGCAATATCAAAAATTAATTCTTGTCCAGCTTTAAGTACTAACCAGCTATTATTTATAACTTCATTTTCAAGTTGCTCTGACATCCAAGATGCATAACCAATTGCTACAAATAAATTATTTTTAAAATTGCTGTTAGCTATTTTATCTAAAACATTGCGATTATTGGTTAACTCAAACATTTTACCATCAGTAGTAATTGCTGGCTGTAATACAAAACCATTATCGTTACTAACAGGCCCGCCTAAATATAAACTATTATTAGACCAACTAGGATTATATTGAGCAAAATCAACATCCTTAAATGCATTTTTTAAAGTCCGCCCCAATGGTTTATTAATGATTACACCAATAGCTCCACTTATATTGCGATGCTCAGTAATATAAACCACACTGGAGGAAAACATATCATTTGATTTGTTAGGCAAAGCAATTAAATAATGATTGGTTAGATTCATTGATTAAAACCCTTTAAAAATTAATTAAAGCATAATTTTACCATTTTATTATATGGTATCTCTAGCTTATTTTACAATCTATAATTTACGCACCTAAGTTACTGCTAAAAATTTAAGTCATATTTTATTGTGACTGTTTATAAC
>JAPJMP010000213.1 GCA_026461645.1 Burkholderiales bacterium | reverse complement strand
GCTTTATATGTAAAAATTACCTTATATGCTATAATTAGGCATTATTAAATCTAGAATTGTGTATAAACTAGTTATGAAAAAAATTAAAAACCATCTTCTTGCCGGAATTTTAATTTGGCTACCTATTGCCTTAACAATTTGGATATTATCTTTTATTATTAATTTTGCAACTTCAGTTATTCCTCATCAATTAAATAGTGAATATTTATTTAATATTCATATTCCTGGAAGTGAAATTATATTTGCAGTTGTTTTATTACTAGTAACCGGCATGATTGCTACTAATATTTTAGGACAAAAATTGTTTGACCTTGGAAACAAATTAATTTTACACATTCCCATAGTTAAATCAATATATAAAGGGGTTAAGCAAGTTAGTGACACCTTATTATCTGACTCCGGTAATGCTTTTAGGCAAGCATTATTAGTTAGATTCCCCAATCATAATACTTGGACAATTGCCTTTATCACAGGTAAACCTTTTAATGGTGTTTTTAGTGATGATATAGTCAATAATTTTATTAATGTTTACATTCCTACAACTCCAAACCCAACTTCCGGATATTTTATAATGGTGAAGAAAGAAGATTGCTTAGATTTAGACTTAAGTGTTGATGAAGCATTGCGTTATGTAATTTCCATGGGCACGATTAACCCCAAAACTCCAACTAATTAATTTTGAAGAAGAGTAAAAATGCAAAGAACTAATTATTGCGGACTAATTACAAATAAATATTTAAACCAACAGGTAGTAATTAAAGGCTGGGTACATAAAAGACGAGATTTAGGTGGTGTGATTTTTTGTGATTTACGCGATCGAGAAGGACTACTACAAATAATAGTAGAACCTAATAGCCCATGTTTTAATTTAGCCCTTGAGTTAAAACCGGAATTTGTAATTGAAGTGCATGGTTTAGTTCGCAATCGACCACAGCCAAATCCTGATTTAAAAACAGGAGATATCGAGGTTATAGCACAAGTAATTACGATTCTAAATACTTCAACTAGTTTACCTATTCTTGTTGATGATGAAACTACTAGCGAATTGAATCGTATGAGTTATCGTATAATTGATCTTCGCGGACAAAAAATGCAAAAAAATATTTTAACTCGCTATAAAATAACTCGAACAATTCGAGAGTTCTTAGATAATCATGGGTTTATTGATATTGAAACACCTTTTCTTACATTATCAACTCCTGGTGGCGCGCGCGACTTTTTAGTTCCTTCGCGAATCAATAAAGGTAAATTTTATGCCTTACCACAATCTCCACAAATATTTAAACAATTATTAATGGTGGCAGGATTTGATCGCTATTATCAAATTGTGCGCTGTTTTCGGGATGAAGAACTAAGAGCGGATCGACAACCAGAATTTACGCAGGTCGATATCGAAACTTCATTTTTAACTGAAGAGGAAATTCGGGCAATAAATGAAAGCCTAATGCGCCATGTTTTTAAACAGGTTTTAAATGTAGACCTCCCTCCATTTCCAGTAATGCCGTATGCTGATGCAATGTCTTTATATGGATCGGATAAACCTGATTTACGCATTCCACTAAAATTTATTGATTTTACACATGAGTTTAAAAACTGTAGTTTTAAAGTTTTTCATGCAACAGCTAATATGGGAAATGGCCGAATTGCCGCTTTAGTTATTCCAGCAACAATAAATTTATCCAGAAAAGATATCGATGAATTAACCACTTTTGTTAAAGAGCATAAAGCAATGGGCTTAGCTTATATTAAAGTTGTTGATAATTCACAACTCAATGACAAAGGTCTTAGCTCCTCAATTGTTAAGTTTTTTTCCGCTGAAGAACTAACTACTATTATGCATAAAACTAACGCCCAAAATGGCGATACCATTTTGTTTGTTGCCGATAAATCTAAAGTAGTTAACAATGCTTTAGGTGCTTTGCGCTTAAAAATCGGCCACCAATATAAATTATATACTAGCGAATGGCAACCACTATGGGTTGTTGATTTCCCTATGTTTGAATACGATGAACAATTAAATAAATATATGCCAGCACACCATGCTTTTACAGCGCCCAAAGCTGAACATGTTAATTTACTTTTAACTGATCCACAATTATGTTTAGCTCAAGCTTATGATATGGTTCTTAATGGTTCTGAAATTGGTGGTGGATCGGTTAGAATTCATGACGCAGAGACACAGGCCAAAGTTTTTACCGCATTAAATCTTAGTTTAGAAGAAGCACAAATTAAATTTGGTTACTTATTAGAAAATTTAAAACTTGGTGCTCCTCCTCACGGTGGACTAGCTTTTGGCTTAGATAGAGTTGCTGCAATTATGTGTAAAGCAGAATCAATTCGAGATGTTATTGCTTTGCCTAAAACTACAACCGGGCAGTGTTTATTAACTAATGCCCCTAATTTTGTAACTACGGCCCAATTAGATGAATTAAATATTTGCGTTAAATAAGCGCTTTGCAATAGTAACATTTTATATGAGCTAGTTAAAGTGAAAGTTATTCAACATTTAAACAACTTGCAAAATTTAAGAAAAAAATTTTTCACTTTTGAAATATTACCTCCCGTTAAAGGTAAAAACATTAATGATATTTTGAAATTAATTGAACAACTGGCGCTCTTTAACCCTCCATGGATAAATGTTACCTCTCATGCATCATCAATTATTGAAACTAAAGATGAAAGAAATAATAATATAATTAAAAAGAAATTCCATAAACGACCTGGAACTATGGGTATTTGTGGAATTATTCAAAATAAGTTTGCTATAGATGCTGTGGCTCATGTATTATGCCAAGGATTCTCTCGAGATGAAACTGAAAACTTACTAATTGAGTTAAACTATTTAGGTGTAGATAATGTATTAGCTTTAAAAGGCGACAACCTAAATTATAATAAAGAATTTGATTATAATAAAACCTCCAACTGTTATGCTTCTGATTTAATTAGTCAAATCAATTTAATGAAGTCTGGTGTATTTATTGATCATACGGATTATAATCCCATTGATTTTTGTGTTGGTGCTGCAGGATATCCAGAAAAACATATTAATGCCATAGATTTAGATAGCGATATTCAATTTTTAAAACAAAAAATTGCAAATGGAGCGCAATATATCGTTACTCAGATGTTTTTTGATAATAGTTATTATTATAATTTTGTCAATAAGTGCCGCTTAAATGGAATTACTGTCCCAATTATTCCTGGAATTAAAGTGTTAAAATCAAGTAATCAAATTAATAATTTACCTAATGTTTTTAATGTAACAATTCCAGATAAATTAAAAAAAATAGTACAAGATAACCCTAACACAGTAGAAGCAGTTTGTGCGCAATGGGCGCAATATCAAATTGAAGATCTATTTACTAATGGCGTTAATGGAGTTCATTTATATGTAATGAACGACTTTAAAATAATTCAGACTATTTTACAAAATTTTAGCCATTAAGGAAACTAAATTAAATGCAATTACAACCATCTTACTTAATTGATGAATTAAGTCAAACCTTACAACAACGGATTATGTTTCTAGATGGTGCTATGGGATCGATGATTCAAACTTTTCATTTAGAAGAAAATGATTTTCGTGGCCACAGATTTATACAACACCCAACATCAGTTAAAGGTAACAATGATTTGCTTGTTCTAACACAACCGCAATTAATTGAAAAAATTCATTTAGATTATCTTGAATCTGGTGCAGATATTATTCAAACTAATACATTTTCAGCTAATAAAATTTCGCAAAATGAATATGGATTAAGTCATTTAGTTAATGAAATAAATCATGCAGCAGTGCTTCTTGCCAAAAATGCATGCAAAACTATAATGAATAAATACCCTGGTAGAAAGTGTTACGTAGCAGGAAGCATTGGCCCAACAAACGCCACCCTCTCTATTTCGCCAGATGTACATAACCCAGCATTTAGAAGTTATACTTTTGATCAAATAAAAGACATATATGTAGAACAAATTACCGCACTAGTTAATGCTGGAGTAGATATTTTATTAGCTGAAACTTCTTTTGATACATTAAATTTAAAAGCTTGTATTGCCGCCATAAAGCATGTTGAATATCTAAATAACATCAAATATCCATTATTTTTATCTGTAACTTTTTCTGATTTATCGGGTAGAACTCTATCTGGACAAACAATTGATGCGTTTTATTATTCTATTGAGCATGCGCAAGCTTTGGCGGTAGGTTTAAACTGCGGTTTAGGCGCTAAAGATTTAACCAATCAAATAGCAACATTAAGTGAAATTTGCTCATGTTTTATATCTTGTTATCCAAATGCTGGATTACCAAATCCACTTAGTGCTACCGGTTACGATGAAACACCGGCGATTACTGCTAATTATTTAGAAATAATTGCGAAAAATATTGGTTTAAATATTGTTGGTGGCTGTTGTGGCACCACTCCAGAACATATCAAAGCAATTGTAACTAAAATTAAAGGTATTTCGCCACGGCCACTACCTAAATTGACAAATGCCCTGCATTTATCTGGACTTAATACTCTAACCATAAATAATTATTCTGCTAGCGACAAACAATTTTATATAGTTGGAGAAAGAACTAATGTGACAGGATCACCCACATTTGCCAAACATATTCAGGCAAATAATTATCCTGCAGCTCTTGAAATTGCAAGATCGCAAGTTAATAATGGAGCTAATATTCTTGATATTAATTTTGATGAAGGAATGTTAGATAGTTTGCAATGTATGCAGCATTTCTTAAATTTAATTGCTACAGAACCTGATATTTGTAAAATTCCTATTATGCTTGATTCTTCAAAGTTTGAGGTATTAGAAGCTGGATTAAAATGTGTTCAAGGTAAAGCTGTTGTAAACTCTATTTCATTAAAAGAAGGTGAAACAGAATTTATTCGTCAAGCTAAAACAATTAAAGATTATGGTGCCGCAGTTGTGGTAATGGCTTTTGATGAAAATGGTCAAGCCGTAACATTGGAAGATAAAATTAAAATTTGTTGCCGTGCTTACTCAATACTAACCACTGTCGTTAACTTTAATCCCAGTGATATAATTTTTGATAGTAATATTTTAACTATAGCAACTGGTATTGAAGAACATAATAATTATGCAATTAACTTTATTCAAGCCATAGGCCTAATTAAAGAGAAATGTCCACAAACATTAGTATCAGGTGGCGTATCAAATTTGTCTTTTGCCTTTCGCGGTAATAATCATGTGCGTGAAGCGCTACATTCGGTGTTTTTATATCATGCAATAAAAGCAGGAATGGATATGGCAATTATTAATGCTGGTATGTTGACCATTTATGACGAAATTGAACCTGAATTAAAAGCGGCTTGTGAAGCTGTTATTTTTAATAGCGACTCTAAAGCTACGGAAAATTTAATTAACCTAGCTTCAAGTTTTAAAAAAGAGAATAAAGAAGATAAAATTGCCGCCGCTAAGTGGCGCGAGCTTGTAATTGAAGAAAAAATTAATTATGCCTTAATTAATGGCATTGAACAATTTATTGATGTTGATACGCAGGAACTACTTAATATATATTCTTCGCCTTTAGCTGTAATTGAAAAACCTTTGATGAATGGAATGAAAGAGGTGGGAAAACTATTTGGCGAAGGTAAAATGTTCTTACCCCAAGTGGTTAAATCGGCAAGAGTTATGAAGAAAGCTGTTGCTTATCTACAACCTTTCATGTTAGAGGCTGAAAATTCAAAACAACAAACGCAAAAGCCAGTTTTTGTAATTGCAACAGTTAAAGGTGATGTTCATGATATCGGGAAAAACATCGTCGCTTTAGTTTTACGCTGTAATGGCTATGAAGTAATTGATTTAGGCGTTATGGTCTCATGTGACAAAATCATTCAATGTGCAATTGATAATAATGCTGCATTTATTGGATTAAGTGGTTTAATTACTCCATCTTTAGAAGAAATGATTCATAATGTTAAACAATTTGAATTAGCCAATATACGTATTCCAATTTTAATTGGAGGTGCTACTACCTCTAAATTACATACAGCAGTTAAAATATTCCCGCATTATAAATATGGTGTCGTACACATTAATGATGCCTCCCTCGTTGCCGAGTCATGTGCAAATCTTTTAAGCGCGAATAAAGGTGAATATTTAGACAAAATTGCTAAGCAATATACACAATTAAGCGAAGATTTTAACAAGGTTCAAACAGAGAAGACATTAAAACCTTATACACAAGCCAAAGAAAATTATTTTAAAGCAGACTTTAGTAAAATTGATCAACCAAACAAATTAGGCGTCTTTGAAATTGTTATTGATTTAAACATTGTTAAAAATTATATAGATTGGTCACCGCTATTTTGGGCTTGGGGATTTAAAGGATTATATCCTAAAATTTTAACAACTTCAGAATATAAAGATGAATGTAAAAAAATTTATACCGATGCAACGCAACTACTTGATCAGTTATTAACTGGAAATTATACTTTTGATGCTAAAGCTGTTGTGGGTTGGTGGCGCGCCAATTCCGATGGTGATGATGTGATTATCTATGATAACAATAATACTGCAATTGAAAAGTTTTGTTTTCTGCGCCAACAAGGACAATTACCAATAAATTTTTGTCTCAGCGATTTTATCAGTCCCAAAGCACAAGGTGACTGTATTGGTGCATTTATAGTAACAATGGGACATAACATTGAAAAAACTATTAAAGATTTTGAGGCTAATGGTGACGATTATTTAGCAATAATGACTAAAGTATTAGCGGATCGACTCGTTGAGGCTATGGCTGAATATGTTCATTTAATTATGCGTCAGTCATGTGGAATTAAAGAAAATTTAACTATTGATGATTTAATTCGTGAAAAATATCAGGGAGTTCGTCCTGCACCGGGATATGCAGCTTGCCCAGACCATACTGAAAAATCTAAAATTTGGCAGCTGTTAGATGGACAAAACTTAACCGGAGCATCGCTAACTGAAAACTATGCCATGTATCCTCCAAGCACTGTTGCTGGTTATTATTTTACTAATCCTAAGGCTAAATATTTTGCTGTAGGTAAAATAAATAAAGATCAAGTTGAAAGCTACGCCACACGCAAAAAGATGAGCGTAACTGAAGTAGAAAAATGGTTAGCACCCAATTTAGCTTATAATTAATTAATGGAAAAATAATTATGAAAATACCTAATAAATTAATCAATCAAATCAAAGGCAAATTAGATAAGGCAAAAATATTAGTTGTCGGAGATGTAATGCTAGACCAATATTGGTTTGGCGAGGTTCAAAGAATATCTCCTGAAGCTCCAGTACCAATAGCTCGTATTGATAAAACTGAAAACCGCCCAGGAGGTGCAGCTAATGTCGCCCGTAATATTAAAAGTTTAGGTGGCGATGTAACATTGCTTTCAGTTGTAGGAAATGATAATGCCGCATCTGAATTAAAAACAGTTTTAAAACATTTAAAAATTAAGCATATTTTAAAAACTGATTCGACAATTAGCACTATAGTTAAATTGCGAGTATTGGCGCGTAACCAGCAATTAATTCGTTTAGATTTTGAAAAAAAACCTTCGCATGAAATATTAACTGAAGTACTAGATACATACAACCAGATAATTAAGGATTTTGATGTAATCATTTTATCTGATTATGGAAAAGGTGGGCTCCATCATACAGCAACCATGATTAAGGTTGCCAATAAATTTAATAAAATAGTATTAATTGACCCTAAAGGCACCGATTATTCAAAATACAAAAATGCAACTTTAATTACGCCCAATAAAAATGAATTACGTGATGCTGTTGGTAATTGGGCCAGTGAAGATGAATTAAGATTAAAGGCTAATGCGCTTAAGAAAAAATTAAATCTTGACTACTTACTTGTAACCAGAAGTGAGGAAGGAATGACCTTATTTGCAGAAAACAAAACAGCTACCTTTCCAACTGTAGCCAAGGAAGTATATGATGTTTCAGGCGCTGGTGATACAGTTATTGCCACCTTAAGTTTATTATTAGCTAACAATATTAATATTCAACTTGCAACAATGATAGCAAATATTGCTGCGGGAATTGTTGTGGGCAAAGTTGGAACTGCTACTTTAACCAAGCAAGAATTACTTGTGTCTTTAAAAGAGTTTAAATAACATAACATGAAATCTCTAATTCAGCAAAAATTATTACTTAAGAATCCAATAATTGACACTTATAAATTACAACCTTTAGTTTCATCTGAATTAGAACTAAGTTTAGAAACTCCTTTAAAAATCCCGTTACTTAAGCGCGTTTTTACATTTAGTTGCTTCATTAGTTCAATCGATGGCAAAATCGCCTATCCAGATAAAAAGTCGGGGTTGTTTTTAGCTGGTTGCAACTATTCAGCTGAAGCTAATGAAATATTATTAGACGCACAATATCTAATGTTGGCAAGAGCAATTAGCGATGCAATCATAATTGGAACTAATTCTTTAAACATAGAGCCTAAAGATTTTATACCTACAATTAGCAATGAGTTTTTATTAAAATTAAGGACTGAGGCTAAAAAGTCAGTTATACCAACAATTATTATTTTATGTCAAAATTTAGCAAACATTGATTTTACTTACAATCTATTTAATACCAATGAAGCTACAGTAATAATTTGTTGTTTCAAACCAATAAATCAAAAGGTAGCTAACTTTACTAATTATAATTTATCAGATTTAGCACATGGTCAGTCAATTAGCGCTAAAAGTATTATTTATATAAATAGTAATATCTACGATTTATTTATTTACTTTTACTCAATTAATTTGAAAATAATTTTAAATGAATCACCATATTACCACCATTTATTGACGCAGCATAAGTTGTTAGATGAAATTTGGCTGAATTATTGTTGTTCCTATATTGGAGGCAATACCACCATGCTTGGCCAAAATCAAGAATCATTTACAACGCTTAATCACCCGAACACTGAAATATTAACGCTGCACCATGCTGGCTATCATTTTCTTTATTCACGACAAAAGTTTATTTACCGCTAGTGCCTTCACTTATCTCATGAAAAACATTGCGATAAATAAATAATGTAACAATATTCATGGTTGGAAATAGAATTATCCAGCCCAAAAAAAATGGTATTGTCGCTAAAACCAAAAGCGCTGTAGAAATTAAAAAGAAAACCAAAAAAGCCAGCACATTGGAACTGCAACCTTTAAAACTTAACAGCATTGCTTTAAATGGCGTTATTTCCTGATTAAACAAGCAAATTAATGGAGCAAACCACATGCATAGGCCCATAACAAGCATAAATATTAATTTAATAATTTCTGAATAAAAATTAAAATTGAAACTAAATCCCGCAAAAGAAATCACATCATCAGTCAAATTTTTACCCAGCATTAACTCAAATAATCCAACTGCTAAAAATAAAATGGCATAAAGTATAGTTAACTTAACAACATTTATATCAGAAAAAAATTCTGAATATAAATCACTAAGTAATACTTTTTTATTTTGTTCTATTTTAAGTGTTATTTTTGCATATTTTGCTACAAAAATGGGGCTTAAAAAGGGTAAAAAGGTGGCAAGAACATAATTTAAAATAGTTAACAAAACAAAGTGAATTGGTTTTTCACGAAAAATTCTAAAAGCTGCTTTTATCCACTCAAGGCCTGATTTAATTTCAACATTATTATTAACTTCTAGCATTAAACTTTCCTATGCAAACTATTTTATTTAATTATACCATATTTTACCTAATCATTTATTAATAACTTGCAATTTGCAGCTTAAATT
>JAPJMP010000212.1 GCA_026461645.1 Burkholderiales bacterium | reverse complement strand
TTTATAAATATGTTATTTAATTACCCACTCATTTTTTAAAAGAGCCAAATAAATATCTTTAATTAAAATTCATATTCACTATTATCACCCGCTTCAGACAGATTTTCTGTCATATTAGCAGTTAGATTATCCTCCGGTGATAATTTAGAATTATCCGAATTTCTAGCAGACAATATCTCAAGATTTATGGCAGATAATCTTTCAACGCCAATGGCTTCTCCATTTTTGTCTATATATGCGCTAACACTTGATGTGCCTACAATTACTAGTGTAGCCCCCTTCTTCACATAGTTGCGCACTACTTCAGAAAGACCTCCACCGCAAGTAACTTGAACCCAATCAACTCGTTTACCGATTTTCACGGCTAATGAAAATGTAGCAAACGGATTACCTTGTTTATCAGCACGTATTTCAGGATCTTTCCCTACATTACCTGCTATAGTTAGTTGTTTCATAATAAGTTTCCTTCAAGAGAAGGATATATTTACACCACGAGGGTATAAAATATACCCTGTGGTTAAAATTAAAACATAGTACCTGTGAATATAGGAAACTGTAGGCAGAATTGATTATTAATAATGAATTACAGATTAACAATAAAACTCTATAATTAGATAGCTCTACTATTTACTATAAAAACCATCACTTGAGGTTGTATAATCATAAAATGAACCACTATTTTTTAATTGTGATTGCTGATTCTTAATTGTGCCAAAAATTGATATAACTACCGCATTGATTGTAGAACTGGTATTTTGACCAATATTTATCATGTCAACTGTAACATTACTATTTTGTCCGATAGTTTGTTTGATTTCGTTAGCTAAATATGCCCAACCACCTGTGTAAGTGAGATCAACACGAGTAACATTATTATTTTTTATATTGCTTACAATTTTATCAGCCATATATTGACTATAGTAACTCATACTATATTGAGCGATAATAGCATCAGCAAATACATTGAAACACATGAGCAAAAGCGATAAGGTTAAAATATACACTAAATTTATGCTTTTTTTGTTACTCACTGTATTTTCCATAGCCTATACGCCCCCTGAACCTGTGCTAATTTTAAACAATTTGGTATACTAGTCAATGATTTCTCGACCAAATAGTTAAAATTATATTTTTTAAGACTAACACAATTCACATTATTATTTTTCTGAATATCTACAATTAATTGTTGTATCCCGTATTCGTTAGCACCTATCTCCATTGACGGTGCAATTTGAATTTTCTCTTTAGCAAAAAATGGTACATAATAATTTGCACCATCAAAACTTGCAAGAACTTTGGCATTTGCGGGTAAATTGAATTTAGGTGGCTTAATAGTAGGCATAGATTGAGCCATAATTACTAAATATACAGAGATAATGGTAATAAAATTTTTATACACGACCTTATTTAGGCTTAATTTGACATCTTTAAATTGATCTACTGCAATAACCATAACTAGAGGAAATACTATGTCAATATAACGAATCATGTTGGGCATACAAAACCAAATGCAAAGCAACAAAAGGCAAGTATACTTATGCTTACCTACCTTCATAAAACTACATCTACGCCAGTTTATAGTGAAATTTTTCTGAAATTTATAACTTAACATAAATAACACTATTCCTACTTGTGGAATAAGTACCATACTGAAAATAGTGTTATTTTCATTAACTGTAACTTCTGGTATCCTATCAGATATATTATGAAACCATAACAGCAAGCTTGACAGCCATTCATAATTTGATAAAATTTGCCAACTAAATAAATATAATGCCATCATTATTATAAAAACCATCGTCTTTACATAATGCTTGTTAAATAATAAAAACGTTACTGGTAAATACAAAAACCCTAGCCAATAAAGTGGTATCAAACAAATCCCAATAAATATCCATGCAATACTTGCAATATGGTTTTTATACAATCCGCATGCTACACCAAATAATGCCCAAATTGTGAAAATAACTTCTGGTCGACCTAATATCAATCGTGACATGATTGGGGCAATTACTGTATAAGTCACTAGTAGCACAATCAATTCCTGCTTATCTGGACGACTATCAAGTAATTTGTTAAATATCAAGGCTAAAGCAATTATATACCCCAGGATGCACGTAACTTGAACAACTCGCACTGTCCATATCTGTCCAATATGTTGAACCAACATAAATAGTATCTTATCAAACCCAATATATTGATTGTACGGTGTTATACGTGGGGCATAGATATATAAATTGCTGTAATTAAATCCATATTTACCAATTATCACATCACGAAGTAAGTCGTCTGATGGAAAAGGTGCTCTTATACAAAATATAACCAGGATGAGAAGAATTATAGATAATAGTGTATAGTTACAACTCAAAATTCTACGAAATGCTAACATAAAGCTTCCCAAATTAACTCTTTCATATGACGAGTTTTAATTTTCTTGCCAGCTATACGTGGCTGATAATAACATTGACCTTCAACTATTTTATAATCATTTTTTAAAGAGATTTTGGTTAATTCAGTTTCAATGCCGAACTCTTTGGACTTACATTGTAGTAAAATTTCCAATTTTATAACTCTAGCACCCGTCAATACATCACTGACTGTTTTACCAAACCGTATTTTTAATAAAAATCTAATTAATTTGTTAGCAATAATTGAGCGCACTAGCATACCAGAACGAATCCCAATAGTCATGTCTGCATTTGATATATAGTGTAGCTCAACTAATTTCTTTACTTCATGTATTCCATATTCTAAATCTGCATCTTGCAATAGCACTGTCTGATGCCGAATAAAAGGAAGCACACTGCGAATTGCATTTGCTTTACCCATAATTTCACAAAAATGGTACTCAAAATTACTACGTTTTTGTGTCCACGATTTTATAATATCAGTACTTCCATCATTTGAATTATTATCAACAACGATTATCTGTGCGTTGTTGAATATTGTAGATAACTCAGCAAGTACGGAGCAGATTGAATGTACCTCATTATAACAAGGCACAATTATAGTTATCATTTGGCTCTTCTAAATTTTAGGTGGGTAAAAGTTAGGGTTTAATTTAGTAAAGTTTAAATTACCAGTTAATAGATAAGATATGGTTTTAAAATGTTTTA
>JAPJMP010000211.1 GCA_026461645.1 Burkholderiales bacterium | reverse complement strand
TTTTCGCCTTGGTGAAAATATGGTACTGAAAATTATTCCTTTATTCATTTTAGATTCTAGAACTAATGGTGGTTTAGGTTTTGATAACACTTATTTAGGAATAAGTAATATTTTTATTTTATTAGCCATGGTAACGGCAGGAGTACTAGGTGGTTTATGTATTAATCGTTTCGGCCTAAAAAAATGTATTATACCAATGATTTTTTGTGTAAATATTCCACATATAATTTATATTTATTTAGCAAGTGCGCAACCACAGCATCAAATATTGGTGATGACACTACAAGTACTGGAGTATTTTGCAACAACTTTTTCTTTGACAGCATACACCATGACAGTTTATCATTTAGTTAGGGATAGTAAGCATAAAACAGCACATTTTGCTTTTGTTACCGGAATTATGGTTTTAAGTATTATGTTTCCCTCAATGTTTAGTGGTGCATTGCAACAGTATTTAGGCTATATTCAATATTTTAGTATAGTGATGCTAACAATTATTCCAAGTTTAATTTTAGTTTCGTTCTTACACATTGAGGAAAACTTTGGCAAAAAAATTAATACACCAATTGAATAATTATAAACTATGAATAAAATAGAAACGTTAAAGCAGCAACTTTTACAACTAATAATGTTGGATATTAGATACTTTTCTGCAACTGATTCACAAAATTTAGCTCCCGTTACTAGTTTAAATAACGAATTACAACAATTATTTAGCCAGTTTCCTGTTGGCGGTATTATTCTTTTTCGTGAAAACATCACTAATATAAAAAATACTGTTGAATTAATAACTAATCTTCAAGCGACTTCGCCGCAAGGTATGTTTATTGCTATTGATCAAGAGGGAGGTGTGATATCGCGAATTAATTTCGCAACACCAACGTTAGGCAATATGGCACTAGGAGCAATAAATAATTTAGAATATACTTATGCGGTTGGCAAAATTATAGCTGAAGAAGTAAAAGCATTGGGCTTTAATCTTAATTTTGCTCCGTGTGCTGATGTAAATAGCAACCCCAATAATCCGGTAATTGGTGTTAGATCATTTGGTGATAATCCTGAGTTAGTAGCTCACCATGCTGTAGCTTTTGCTCAAGGAACCACAGATGCAGGAGTTATCCCCTGTTTTAAGCATTTTCCAGGACATGGTGATGTTGTAACTGATTCACACCTTAATACTACTTATTTACATCGCACAGCAACCCAACTTAAAACTAATGATTTAGTTCCATTTGTAAATGGAATTAACAATGATATTGATATGATAATGACTGCTCATATTATTGTTCCTGATTTAGATAAAAGTAAAATTAAATCTTCGTTATCTAATGATTTAGTTTCGCTTCCGGCGACCTTATCTAAAGTGATTATTACTGATTTACTTAGACAACAATTAAAATTTAATGGCGTGATTATTTCTGACTCTTTAGATATGCAAGCAATTACCACCAATTTTACTGCAGTAGAGGCCTCAATTATGGCTTTACAGGCAGGAGTTGATATTCTTCTTAATCCAATTCGAATTTGGGAGCACGATGGCAGGCAAAAATTTATTTATTATTTTAACCAAATGTTAACGATTTGCGAGAATTCGCTAGAACTACAACAAAAAGTTGCACAAGCATATCATCGGGTAATTAATTTAAAACAAAAATATAAAATTACCAATAAATTTGAAAATATCAATAGTATGCTAAATAACGCTAAAAACATAATTAACTCACCAATAAATAATAAACAAATAGAACAATATGTTGATCAAGCAATAACGCTTAGCAAAAATACTAAGCAAACCATACCGTGGACATTAACGCTCGATGATAAGGTTCTAATAATTGCTGTTAATGAAGAATTAATTAAAGAAACAAGTAGAGTATTTAAACAATTTGGCTATGCTAATTTGGAGCATTATGTACTAAATACAAATTCATTTCGATCAATGCTCAGTAAAATAAAGCAGGCAAATAAAATTTTAATTTTAACCTATAATTTAGTTCACGAAGATAATGAATTAAACACCATAGTTGATTATTTAAATATTGAGAATAAACCATATGTAGTTATTTCATGCAGAAATCCATATGATATACTTAATATTCCTAAGGCCACAACCAATATTCTTATTTACGGTATAAGTGGAGTAGATATAACTAATAATTATCAAAGTCATAAATTTAATTTAAATTTACAGCAAGCAATTTTTAAATTAATCAATTGTAAAAATATTAAAGACTTTAACTCTAATTTGCCGATTAGCTTAAAGTCAAAAAATTAACAATAAATTAGGTCATTTTAAAGAATTAAATTTGCGTTTAAAGTGATAATATAATTTCATTATAAAACTTAAGACATATGTATTAATAACTTGAACCACAATGAGAAATTAAATGTGATATTAAATATAATACCAAGTTATTTAATTGTTGCGCAAAGAAGGATTAAACATGCCAGATAAATATTTACCAGATATAAGTGTATATGAAAGATTTTTAAAAGATTCAAATTTAGCCCCACGAGTAACATCACTTCGAAATCATTTTGAGAATATTACTGATGGTACTAGTCAAGTTCCATCTAAACCAATCTCATATCATAAGGAACTTATATTTAATGATTCTCATATATTAAAGTGTTGTAAGTATTTAATTAATAATATAAGTATATTTTGTAAGCATTACTATGCAAGTATTCCATACGTATTAGAAGAAGATGCAAGAATAGCAAGCGCAATTATTAAATATTTTAATATAGTGAAGTCAACAACCAATCATTTTTGTTTTTATGAACCTAGTGGTGGTTCTATACCCATCTTTGCCCAAATTGCATAAAATTATCTAAATTTTAGCCATTTGTGCATTTGTAAGCCACTGTTTTGTTTGAATTTGAGTTTTAAAAGTTG
>JAPJMP010000210.1 GCA_026461645.1 Burkholderiales bacterium | reverse complement strand
TTTTCAAGTTTTTCTTTAATTTCTAATTCTACTAAATTGTTAAATAAAATAATGCAGTTAACGATACCTTTAAAAAATATTGCAAAAATAAGGTGCGGAACATCTAAGACTGGTTTTAGTAAAAAGATAGTTTCAAAAAAAACATATCAAAATTTACCAATATCTGCAATGAAGAATTATATTCCTATATTAAATTCATCAGATATTGGAAAGTATACATTTAATGAGTATAAATATATCCCTATAACTGAATTTAGTTGTAATTCTCTCAATTCATTTAAAGATAATAGAAAGCTATTCATGGCTCGTATGACTCTACAGGTTAGAGTTGTCGCTAATGATGAAAATGTATCGTGTGGTAAAGTAAATGTTATATATGATATTAGCCATGAAGTAAATCATTTATTTTTATTGGGGGTCTTGAATTCAAGATTAATTACATATTACTATACTGAGAAACATAAAAACTCACATTTATCAGGAGGATTTCTTAGTTTTGATACTGTTACCGTTGGTGAAATACCAATTAAATTAGATAGTAAATACTATACCAAAATTTCAGATCTAGTTTTAACGGCAATGATAAATAATAATGAAGATGTGTTAAAAAAAATTGATAACCTTGTTTACGATCTCTACGACTTAACACCAGAAGAAATCTCCCTCATCGAAAGTAAATAATGACAGAATATTTTGTGTATCCTGATTTACAAGATGCCACGAATGTATACCAGGCTCTTGTTGGATTTGGTTTATTTACGGAAAAGTTACCTAGTTGTTTTACTTCAAAAGATTTAATCAATGTATTACATGATTCAAAATTGGATCAATTACTTAAGCCATATATAGAGAAAATAATTGATGAAAACAGAACTGAAAAAAATCAGAAGATTTATCATTGTGGTTATATTGAATATTCTACTATCAGGAATACGAATGTTGCTCGTTTAATGGGAATCCCTCATCCCAAAGCCTATATTAAACAGTGTAAAACTATAGCTGACAATTGGGGTAAAATTAATAAGGATGAAGGTGAATTAAAGAATAAAACAAGCTTTTGTCATGTTAGATCCTACGGAGATAATTCTCCAATATTTAAAATGAACTATTCTAATGGCGAAAAACACTTATCTAGAGAATTAGAATTAGAGTATTCAATAAATGCAAAATATCGAGTAAATGCCGATATAGCTAACTGCTTTGCATCAATCTATACTCATAGTATACCTTGGGGATTAGTTGGTAAAGAAATCTCAAAACAAAATACCAGTAACGACTCCTTTTGGTATAATCAAATAGATCGAGATACACGTAATATGCAGGATCAACAGACAATAGGATTAATAATTGGACCTCATTCATCTAATATTTTAGCTGAGATTATATTAAGGCAAGTTGATAAAAATTTATCAGATAAGAAGCACAAATTTGTGAGATTTATTGATGATTACAAGTATTATGCATCTTCGTTGGATGAAGCAAAGCGGTTTATCAATGACCTAAGCAAAGAATTAAAAAAATTTGAACTAAGGCTAAATGACAAAAAAACTAAGATAGAAAAACTACCAGTCAGTATTGAACCGGCATGGATATTACAGCTTAATTTATTTACGTTTAAGAAGCATAGCAAGTATGGTAGTATAACATTAAATTCAGCGTTACAGTTTTTAGATTATGCGTTACAAATTCATCAACAAAATAATGAAAATAGTGCAATTTTTAATTATGCTTTCAAAATACTATCTAACCAAGCTATAAATAAAACTCATATTCCAAGAATACTAAACAGAATTTTTCATCTTATTTTAATGTATCCATATCTTATTCACTATCTAGAAAACTTCATTGAAAAGATCAATGTAACACAAGGTTTACTTTATTTAGCCAAATTTGAAAATTTCATAAATCAACTTATAAGTAATGGAATTGATGAATTACAGCCAGAACCAATTAGTTTTGCCATGTACTTTGCAATTAAATATAAGATAATTTTAGATAAAGATTTAATTGATAAGATATTTGATAGTCAAGATGACTGTATTTTATTTGTCATGCAATATCATTATTATAAGATAAATCAGTTATGTACTAAAAAATTTAATGACTTTATTAACTCATTGATTTCAAAAATAGATAAGGACAAATATTGGTTACTTGCGTATGAATGCTTAACAGAAACCGAATTAAAAAATTATGATATATTTTTGCATTTCCTTAAAGGTAAAAATGTTGAGTTTGTGCAACAATGAATATACTTAAATTACCAGATATAATCGCTCAAAATGTTAGTGAAGAAAATAATAGCTATCATATAAAATGTATTATAGATTCAAAAACTCCAACAATATGTAAAAAATGTTTTAGTCAAAACTCTCAAGTTCGTAATGGAACAACCAAGACTATTCTTCGAGACTTACCCATACATGCTAAAGCTGCAGTAATCTGTCTAACAATTCAACGGTATAAATGTAATAGTTGCAGACATATAAGTTATCAATCATCACAGTCTATTAATGAATTACATAGAATGACAAATCGCTTAGTAGATTATATAGTAAATAAATCATATCAGACCACCTTCACTGAAATTGCTAATGAAATAATGATTGATGAAAAAACAGTTAGGAATATTTTTTCTAATAGTGTAAAGTTTCAATTAAATATACTGACAATAGAGACTATGGAGATACTTGGAATTGATGAAGTGTATTTAATAGGCAGGCCGCGATTTATTATTACGAACATTGGGCAAGCGACCATCGTTGATATGTTAAAAACTCCCAACAAATCAACCCTGCTGAAGTATTTTACAACTTTAAAAAACAAAGAAAAAATCCGTGTAGTAACTGTGGATATGTGGCGACCATATTTTGATGTAATCAGCGCAACAATTCCACATGCTAAAATTGTTATTGATAAGTTTCATGTTGTAAAAATGGCTTCAGAAGCAATGGAAAGAATTCGCAAAGATATTTGTAAGGGGTTGATGCAAAAAGAGAGCATGCAACTTAAAAATGATCGTTATTTACTACTTAAACGAAACTATCAGCTTACTCCAAAGGAAAAGCTATCAATTGCAAGTTGGTTTGAGAAACATAAGATTCTAAGTATGGCTTATAAATTAAAAGAGAAGTTTTATGATATTTGGAAATGCAGAACTAAAAAAGAAGCAGAAGAGGAATTTATTAAATGGAGGAAACAAATTCCAATTGAGTTATTTATCTATTTTTATCCAATAGTTGCAACTGTTAACAATTGGCATGAACCAATTTTTAATTATTTCACTGCAAGATACACTAATACCACCACCGAAGAGTTAAATGAATTAATAAAAATCATGAATAGACGTGGACGTGGATATTCTTTT
The DNA here is from genome assembly GCA_026461645.1 of Burkholderiales bacterium. Taxonomy (GTDB): domain Bacteria; phylum Pseudomonadota; class Gammaproteobacteria; order Burkholderiales; family UBA11063; genus Aquella. The sequence continues at coordinate 269 of JAPJMP010000210.1, read as the reverse complement.
GATGTGTTACGGGCAAAAATGTTATTAAGTAATGGTATGCATAAAATACAATCATCTCATAAATTTAGCCGAGTCGATTCTGATATTTTTATGATGGAGTTACCAGATTTTAATCAAAACTTTGGTGCTTCGATTCAAAAATTGAAGGATTATTTTGTATTAGAAGACTCCAATATAATGTGACCTGAAATTTGATCCACCGTCATAGAAGTAATTAAGGTAAAATTTTAATTATTTTATGGAGAACGATTATGGTTAAAAAAACAAAT
>JAPJMP010000021.1 GCA_026461645.1 Burkholderiales bacterium | reverse complement strand
ATTTGTCATAATTCGCCTCTGGGGTCGTGCCACTAGTGATTTCGCTTATCCAAAAAAGTTTCTTAACCTCCCAATGCTCAGGAATCTGCCCAAGCCATTCAATTGTACTATCTTTGTACCTAAAATATTTATTCATTTTTCTTACCTTTAATACTTTGCTGAAATTCAATACTAGATAACAAAAATAGAGATAGCGTTACTGCAGAGTTTATTAGTAGTTCTACATGATGTTTTGGCAGGCTTTTTGCTGCAGTATTTGAATGAGCATCACTTCCATTGTTTCTTAGATCATTTATACTCTGAATAATGGTCCCAAAACTTTGGGCTAGATTCCTAAGTGCTTCCACTTTATAATTAGCTGGTATCAACTTTAAACCATGATTTTTTACCCAACCCCATTTGTCTAAAAACTGCTTATTGCTATCGAAAGTATCGTCCGTTGATTCTTTATATAACTGATCAAAGACCATTTCAATCATTGTCCTTGCTCTTGTGTATACACCATTGTAATCGCCTGAGTTTAATCTTGCTATTAGATATTTATGTTCTGCTTTTATTTTATCAAAATTATTTAGCTCATTAAAATCAACAGTGTTAGCAGTTTCAACTAATACATAATTTTTATTGTGCTCTAATAATTTATAACCATCTAGAATCAAAATATTATTTAATGTTTTTATAACAGAATTAAAAATCTCCTTTTGATTAGCCAGCTTAATTATTTCAGTGAAAAGTTGTGATAGATAATTTAAATCATTATTTTCAATCATCCAATAAAAAAATGTATTCATTCTATTTTCATTTTGAGGTAACCATGACGGTGTGATAATCTTAAGCAATTTTATTATATGATCATATGTTAAATAGTCAAATTCTTCACAATTTTCACCTTGTTTCGCCAATAATGATGCGATTGCTTTAATCGTTGCAAATGAAAGCATCACTGAATACTCACTAATAAGCAAAAGTTCACTTCTTCACCTTGGTAATTTTACGCGTTATCTCAAAAAAGGGTAACTTGATTTTTATTTCAGTTTCTTGTTGACTAACAATTAGCTCATTATCGAGTAAATTAGCGATTAAATCAATGTTATTTTCTAATACGTGAATTTGTTCTGCTTCATCTTTAGCTTTAGCTAAGCTATATACTGCATTAGTAAGCTCTTTAAGTTGTGCGAATGCATCAATAATTGCAATTGTGGTATTAACTGCTGTAGGGCTTTTAAGAATAGTTGCTAACATATACAAACCTTTTTCAGTAAAGGCTTTAGGTAGCGTTGACGAAAATTTGAGCTTTTGTAGGTGGTCGAAATTTTCGACCACCTCTGCTTTCTCGTTATTATTCAGCTCTAAAATATATCCATTGGGAAATTTCTCAGGGTTGTTCTTAACTGCTTCATTGATACGTTTAGTTTCAACGCCATATAATTCAGCAACATCACTATCAAGAATTACCTGTTGGTTACGAACTGAAATTACTTTATCCTTAACTTGGTCATAGGTTACGATTTGCATAATTATCCACCACAACATTTTTTATATTTTTTACCACTACCACAGGAACAAGGGTCATTTCGTCCAATTTTAGGCGTGTCACGTCGAATTGGTAAAAGATTCTTGATGTCTAAATTTTCTGAATCCATTGTCGGAGAACCGCCATAGAAAAACGATTTTGCCACTCCCCAAGCACTACTATCCTGTGAACGCTCAATCATTTTGGTGGAAAGTAGTTTAATAATATTACAAATATCACCTACATTAGATATCAAACCACGCTCTTGACACCATAAAAGAAAGGAAATCATAGTAGGCTCAAATGTCTCAAACGTCTCTTTATCTGCAGACACTTTTCTAGGGAATAGATCTAGCATAATCTCCTCCATCATATCAGTTCTGATATTATCAGGACTGATCAAGAAGTAGCTGTAACAATAATCAAAAAAAACATTTAATATAAATCTAGAATTTTCTTTTGAGATTTCATCGAGGTTACTAAAATATTCGCTTTGCATAAACTCATTATAGTGTTTTTCAACCCAATCTTGGATTATTGAAAAATGTTTATCGTCAAACCACTCATCGTCAAAATTTAATATATCATTCATATCGGCACTCTTTACTACTAAAAAACTATTTATTTAAATATTCATTAAAATAGTACTCACAAAGTTCATAAAGGGTACTATATGTTTGCTCGGCTTTCTTTAACACACTAACAAAGCTTTGGTGTAATTCATTCTGATCAATTTGTTCTATTCTTAAATACTGTTTACAAGCTGCTTCATAGCTAGTTGCCGCTGCATTTTCCATGTCTTCGCCACATCCACCATACATGATCATATATTCGGTAATGCATCTAGCTTGCCATAGGCATAATTCAATATACTCACGTAGATTACCTGTTGCTTTTTTATGATTGTTGATGAGTGTCCTACACTCTCGCAAGTTTTTATGACTATTTATGTTTTTTTGAATTTTTTCTTTTAGTTCTCTAATGATTTCATCACGCTTTACCCGAAGAAATCTAGACTCAAAAAATCTACGGTTTTTAACATCTAGCTGATAAACTTCATGCATTAAAGCTAACATGTCTCGCTCACTAATATTCTTCAAATGTTCTTTTATTGTTACCCAAGACATAATTTAGATACCACAAACTTCATTAAGTAGTTGCTGTATTTCACCTGAGAGTTGCTTTAATTCAATATCTATTTCATGAAGATCTCTTGGTGGAGCGTATTTATAAAAATAGCGATTGAAAGATATTTCGAAGCCAACTTTATTTTTACTCCAATCAATCCATGCATCTGGTAAATGAGGTAATACCTCTTTATCAAAGTAATCTTGAATGTTAGATTTTTGTTCTGCGCTATCGTAATCTAGGCTTAATAGTGGAATATTTTCGCTATCTCTAAGTTCGCTATCAGGTTCTGGGTTGCCTTTGCTATCAAGACATACTTCTCCATCAGGATTACGCTCTCCGCAAGCTTTAAGGATTATCTTTAACCATGCGTCTTTTAATTTTGTTTTAGAATTTAGCAAATTAATGAAATCTTTACGGCATAAATAAGTTGAGTTAAGTAGTTCAGCCAATATTTGACATATATTCTCATGAGTAGAGCTTTCAAGTTTTATAAAAGCTTTATCTTGTTTAATAACGTTAATTGAGTGCTCAGTTATGGTGTAGCTCATTCTAAGTGGACGTTCGACTGTAATATTGGTATAACCAAATTGATGATTCTCAAATATTTTACAAATTTCGCTTTCTTTAAAATTCGAATACATATCGGTTATAGTTTTAATGTGTTCTTCTGATAACTCATTTCTTTTACTGCCAAGACTTTTACGCATTTTTTGGTACATAGCAGTAGCATTAATCAACTGAACTTTGCCTTTTCGTTCATCAGATTTCCTATTGCTAAGAATCCAAATATAGGTGGCTATACCTGTATTAAAAAACATGTCATTGGGTAGTGCAATTAAAGCATCAAGGTAATCGTTTTCAATAATCCATTTACGAATATTTGATTCGCCACTACCTGCTCCACCTGTAAATAGCGGAGAACCATTGAGAACTATTCCAATACGTGAACCATTATTTTGATTGTCAACTGACTTCATCTTAGATAATAAGTGTTGCACAAAAAGTAGCTGCCCATCAGAAACACGTGGAACTCCTGCACCAAAGCGACCATTAAAAAGTAAACCAGAATGTTCGTCGGTTATTTTAGTTTTGATCTTATTCCAATCAACACCGTATGGAGGGTTAGCTAACATATAATCAAACTGTTCATTTGGGTAAGCGTCATTAGAAAGTGTGTTGCCATTAGCAATTTTATTGCGATCTTTACCTTTAATTAATATGCTGGCTTTACACATCGCATAGGTTTCATCATTTAATTCTTGACCAAAAAGAACAGGATCTGCTTTGACAGATTTTTCTTTTAAGTACTCTTCAGCTAAAACTAACATTCCACCAGTACCACAAGTAGGGTCATAAATAGATTTTGTAGCACCTTTGTCTCGGAGAATTTGATCATCTGGCGCAAATAAGATGTTTATCATCAAATTAACGATTTCACGTGGTGTAAAATGCTCCCCAGCGGTTTCATTAGACATCTCAGCAAATTTTCTGAGTAATTCTTCGTATAACAAACCCATTGAATAACCATCAATACTATTAGGGTGCAAATTAATAGCGTTAAATTTTTTTACTACTTGAAATAATAAATTTTTATCATTTAGCTCATCAATCTTTTCGAGGAATTTAAATTTTACGAAAATTTCACTTACATTAGAAGAGAAATTATTAACGTAATTTCTTAAGTCTTTTGCAATACCAGCGCTATTGCCTTGCATTTTCTGAAAGCTATTATTTGACTTATTGTGAAATGGTAATGCAGCCTCTCTATTAAGAGTTCGATCTATTGCAATTTTTGACATTTCGGTATTCGGATCTGTAGCGCGTGCCTTCTGGTTGCTTTTGTCAATTAGTAACCACTTCTCGTGAACTTTGTCACGAGTATCTTCAAGCAAACAATCTAATCTTCTTAGTATAGTAAATGGTAAAATAATGCTTCCATACTCGTTTTGCTTATAGTCACCACGAAGTATTTCGGCAACATCCCAAATTAAACTAGAGACAGATTTATCCATGTGCAATATTTTCTTTAATTAAATTACTTTAATGATGTATTTTAGCACACGTAAATCCGAATGAGGGGTGTTTATTTTTTATGATTTAGCACACGTAAATCCGAAGATCCTATTTTTTTAATAAAAATCGTACGTTCCCCATATAAATGAACATTATCAATATTTTCTAACTGCAAAACGGTTTCATTTAATGCATTCTTAAATATCCT
>JAPJMP010000209.1 GCA_026461645.1 Burkholderiales bacterium | reverse complement strand
TTTGTTGGTTGCATTTTTGCATTATTTGCTTGTTCTATACTTAGCTCAACCTGGACGGCAAATAAAGTTATTGGTAATGCAAGAGTATTTAAAATTGTGACTGGTGCTTTAAATACCCAAACTACTTTACAAAAATCAAGACATCATTAATCATTATTTTACTGGCATTAATTGCGTATTCAAACATTTAGTATTAGTATATTGCAGAAGCTACCTTTATTGTAACTTTATTATAAAGGTATCAGATCCATGCAAGGTGATTGATATTGTTAAGGTTTATGATTTGTATATGCAATTAAAACTTTTCGAGTGATTGATAAGACAAATGTAAATTAAGAATATCCAAAATATTCCCATCTATAGTTTCATCAAATTTACGAGCAAATAAATTCTGACTATCCATTAAAAAAGTCGCGTCTTTAGAGGTAAAATCTCTAGGGCGTAGCTTTATGGTTCCCATTGGTATCCAATCAATTGTTCTTTTATCATCATTTATAATGGTAGATGTATAACTTGTATTCATAATAACTGTTTGAAAAAACCCCTCATCTGCAATAAGTGTATTTTGATAGAAGTCTTTAAATTTATTAACCTCAGAACTATATGATACAAATTCACAAAATTTACGACTTAAAATCATCCATTGATTTCCTATATAAGGTGTTACTCCTTTAATAAATTGTCGTTTAAGAATTGGCTCACAGATTATTTCATCTGCAGTCTCTGTAACATAGTTTTCTATTCGATGTAATGTATCAGGGCGAATATCACGCTGATTAGATATTTTAAGAAAATCAGTTCCAATTTTATTACACAAAAATTCTTGAATGTATTGTTGTGATTTTAGAGGGAAATCTTGTGCACTTAAATTTATAAAAAAATCCCATTCCTTCCCCATGTTCAATAATTCTTTAATTCCTCTTAATTCAGCATCTACTAAGCTATACCCACCCCAAAGAGTGTTCTCGCTTTTCAAAATTGCAGTGTTAGAAAAACCTGCTATAAAACCTTTTATTTCCACCTGCAGCTCCAATCCTGATTTTTTATCAACATGTATTAAATAATAGTTTGAAGGATGATAAATTGCCATAAAAAGTTTTTTAAATTGGTTTGGGTAACGATGTGCCAGAATAAGATATGCAATCATATTTTTGTATTAATCCTAAAATTTGTATTTTATCTATATAAATTAATATAGCGCAATTTCTATAGTCATCTGGATACAGCTATTTATATATAGAAGATAAGGCACCAAAATCTAGCAGCTTAAGTTAAATGTGGTGGAATGGACATATTGATATATGGGTAATATTTAATGAACTATAGTTAGCTAAATATTATAATCATTATAGCATATATTCAGACCTCCTGACCCCGTTGATTCAAAGATGAGCAGTGTAAACACATAAATTACAGTTATACTCTTTCTCAACTTTAAGGTTTGATTTTTTGCAAGTTTATTTACACCAGTTATGCCTGATAAGGTTTCTAACTCTATAATTTTATCCGTTGGGGCATAGTTTGGTTAGCTAAATTAATTCAAATTCCCCACAAGCAAAATTTCTCCTAACTTTATCTTAAAATTTATCTCACGTAATAAATTCGTGTGGCTTTTTAATCAAAGTTTAGCATAATACATTCATGATTAAAAATAGCTGTTCACAGTTATAGTTCTTTAACAATTTAGATTACTCGAAAGATGACTGCGGGATATATGGGGAGCAGACCCATGAGGGATTAAAGCATTAGACTTGCTACATAAAATCAAGTGTAGACTAGCTACAACAATAGAAATTAATAACATGAATGTGCAGATAAATATAGTTTTTTATTACAAGGAGCAATAACATGGAAGATGTATTGATGATTTATAATCAATTAAGAAGTAAATATAGCAAAGAACGCATTGGTAAGAAAGAGTTGGCTGTTGAATTAAGTATTTCAGTGAGTACTATTAATTATCGAATATCGAATAAGCTTGATTTACCTAATTATCAAAAAGGCAATGGAAAACGTGGTGGAGTATTTTTTCCGTTAATGGAGGTTGCAAAATATTTGGTTAAAACTGTTAAGGTAATGTCGGAAGTCTGTTAAAATATTAAGTTTATGAAGCTTGCGGGCAAATGGCGGGCAATTATGTTTTTTCTAGATACTGAGAATTTGTGAAAACCGTTGTAAAAACTGGTTGCGGGGGCTGGATTTGAACCAACGACCTTCGGGTTATGAGCGTGTAAAAGCCATTTTTCAAAATTATACTAAATCTAACAAAATCGTATTATATATAATAATATCAACTAGTTAGTATTTACATCACATAATATAATCATCTAAAATTATGTCAAGATTTATAAATTTTGCGTGCAAATAGCGTGCAAAAATTTGGAGTGTAAATCATGACGAACGATGCCACAAAAAACAAAATGGTTAATTCAACCCGCTATGGCTCAATTGTACAATTGTATCATAAAGCTAATGGCGATATTACGTACTATGCCTGCTATGAAGACCCCAGAAAACGGGATAAAAGTGGAAAACCGCTAAGAATACGGTTAAAAATTGGTTCTAAAAGTGAAGGCATAACCGAACATTATGTAAAAGCTAAAAGAGATGAGATTATCACTCAATTACGTCTGGGTGAAATTCCAGAACCAATCAAACGCAAAAGACAACGTGAACTATTTACCTTTAAAAGTTTAGCTGAATTATATTTTGAAGAACGGCTAACAAAGAATGGTGATAGTATTGAATCTGTCAATATCAAAAAAGACACATCAATTTTAAATAATCATTTAACAGGCTTCTTTAAGTATGGCATTGAAGATATTAGTACGGATAAGATTGAAAAGTTAAAACTTGAGAAAACTCAGAAGTTAGCCCCTAAAACTGTCAATAATATTCTAATAGTTTTATCAGCCATTCTTAATTTTGGTGTAAGAACTGGGAAATTGGCTGCTGTACCCTACATTAAAAAACTTAATGGTATTGATAATGCCAGGCAAAGATACTTCACTAAGATAGAAATTAAGCAGATTCTTGAGCATGTTAAAACTAATTGGGTT
>JAPJMP010000208.1 GCA_026461645.1 Burkholderiales bacterium | reverse complement strand
TAAAGGTTTAACCCCACTAGCAACACTAATAATCTTTACTAAGTATGGATATAATGGGAAAAATGCCCAATTGGCCAAACCATGCCATAAACGTGGATAAGTTCGCGTATGTAAATCATATCCGTTATTAATAATGGTTAGGTACCACTGACAGTCCCACTTGCACATTGCAGAAAAAAAATTGTTATGCTGCTGTGCTAAAATATTATTGGCCAAATCAAATTGATATAACATAACAATTCGACTCACAACAAATATTAGAACACAGTACAATACCCAATTAATTTTTAAAAAACGACCCATAATTAACAACTATAAATATTAGCAACTATTTAGTAAAAAAGCCAATCTGATTGTTCAAATTGGCTAAGTTTTAAAACCTTTGGTCAATGAACCTATTTATTTAGCTTCATCTTCAACTACTGTACTAGTTTCTGGTCTATCAACTAGTTCCATAAATGCACGTGGCGCATTATCACCATCACGATAACCATGTTTTAAAACTCGTGTATAACCACCATTTCGTGTAGCATAACGCGGGGCTAAAACATCAAATAATTTTAAGACAATTTCACGGTCTCTCACTCGGCTAAAAGCTAAGCGCTTGTTTGCCAATGATGGGGTTTTAGCTAATGTAATTAGAGGTTCAACAACTTTACGTAATTCTTTAGCTTTAGGTAATGTAGTAACAATAGCTTCATGTCTTAACAGTGCTACTGCCATATTTTTAAACATCGCTTTTCTATGAGAAGAAGTTCTATTTAACTTGCGATGAGCATTACGATGACGCATTATTCAATCCTTTTAAACTATGTCAAAATGACACTAACATATGACTTATTATTTTTTCTTTAATGATGCAGGTGGCCAATTATCAATAGCCATACCCAATTTCAAATTACGTGAATCAAGTAATTCTTTAATCTCAGTTAAAGATTTTTTACCTAAATTCGGCGTTCTTAACAATTCATTTTCAGAAAATTGTACTAAATCACCTAAGTAATTAATATCTAAATGTTTTAAGCAATTAGCACTTCTAACTGTTAACTCTAAATTGTCAACCAATTCTAAGAAAACAGGATCTATTTCTGGCTCTTCTTTAGTTTTAACTAATTTATTCGCAGGAGTTTCTACTTCAGGCATATGCTCTAAACCAGCAAAAACTAATAATTGCTCAATAATTAACTTAGATGCAGTTCTAATTGCATCTTCTGGAGATATAACGCCGTTAGTTTCAACTTCCAGAACTAATTTATCTAAATCAGTTCTTTGCTCAACACGGGCATTCTCAACATTAAACATAACACGAGTCACCGGAGAAAAACCAGCATCCAGATTAATCCAACCTGTTGCAACTGATTCATTGTTTTTTGATAATAAATTAGAAGCCTGATATCCAACTCCAGTTTCAACAACTAGTTCAATTTCAAAATCAATTTTTTTGGTAATAGTACAAATTACATGCTCAGGGTTAATAATTTCAACATCATGAGACAAGGTTATATCTCCACCTTTTACAACTAAAGGTCCAGATTTTTGTAATTTTAAAGTAACACTATTTCTACCATGAAGCTTAAAGATCAACCCCTTAAGGTTAAGTAGAATATCTACCACATCTTCACTAATTCCATCAATAACAGAATATTCATGAGAAACACCATTAAATTTAACACGAGTAATTGCAACACCAGTCATTGAAGATAATAATACTCGACGTAATGCATTACCTAATGTATGTCCATAACCACGCTCAAATGGCTCCATTACAATTTTACAACTATTTGCATCCCCTTCAATTGGAGTAATATTAATTGTTTTTGGTTTCAATAGTTGATTATTTTTTGCCATGTCCTGCATAACTTATTTTTCCTTTGTTCAACAAATTTTAAGAAGCATTATTATTTAGAGTAAAATTCAACAACTAGTTGTTCATTAATATCACCTGATAAATCTGCTCTTTCAGGAATCTTCTTAAATAACCCTTCCATTTTTTTGGCATTAACTTCAACCCAAGCTGGAAAACCACTTTGCTCGCATAACGATAAAGCTTCTTGAATTCTAACTTGTTTCTGTGAACGTTCACATACGGTAACTGTATCACCAACTTTAACTAAGTATGATGGAATATTAACCGCAACACCATTAACTCTAATTGCTTTATGTGAAACTAATTGACGCGCTTCCGCTCTTGTAGAACCAAATCCCATACGATAAACAACATTATCTAAGCGTGACTCTAAAATTTGCAATAAGTTTTCACCAGTTGAGCCTTTTCTGCGCCCAGCTTCAGCAAAATATTTTCTAAATTGACGCTCTAATATGCCATAGATACGACGAATTTTTTGCTTTTCTCTTAATTGAATTCCATAGTCAGATAATTTACCTGCCATCTTTGCACCATGCTGTCCAGGCGTTGAAGCTAATTTACATTTAGCATCAGCACTCTTTCTTGAACTAACTAATGATAAATCTAACTTCTCGCGCCGCATTAACTTACATCTTGGTCCTGTATATCTTGCCATTGCTTCTCTCCTTAAACTCTACGTCTTTTTGGTGGACGGCAACCATTATGTGGTAGTGGCGTCACATCTGAAATACTTAGTATCTTAATACCTAATGCATTAAGTGCGCGAATAGATGATTCACGACCAGGTCCAGGACCTTGCACTCTTACATCAACTGTTTTTACTCCATACTCTAGTGCACCGTTACCAGCTTTTTCTGCTGCAACCTGAGCAGCAAAAGGAGTACTTTTACGTGACCCTTTAAAACCCGCACCACCAGAACTCGCCCAAGATAATGTATTTCCTTGGCGATCAGTAATTGTAATAATTGTATTATTAAAAGACGCATGAACATGCACTACGCCCTCTGTTACAACTTTTTTAATTTTCTTACGTACTTTTACTGCATTAGCTGCAGCTTTTGTTGCCGTCATATTGTTATATCCTCAAACAAATCATCTAAATTTTCTTACCAGTTATAGCTTTTCTTGGGCCTTTTCTGGTACGAGCATTAGTCTTAGTGCGTTGACCACGAACAGGTAATCCCTTTAAGTGACGTCCACCGCGATAACATTTTAAATCGATTAGACGTTTGATATTCATCGAAACTTCACGACGTAAATCACCCTCTACCACAAAGGTAGATACTAGATTACGTACCGTTTCCATTTTTTCACTTTCTAAATCTTTAACTTTAGTTTGAGGATCCACTTTTGCCGTTACACAAATTTGTTTAGCACGTGAAGATCCAATTCCATATATATGTTGCAATCCAATAACTATATGTGCGTTATCTGGAATATTTACACCAGCGATGCGGGCCATCAACTTACCTCATAAAAAATAAATATTTAAATTAATCCAACATTATACTATAAATTTACTATATTAGTAAAATTAACTTTATAAATGTTAACCTTGTCTTTGCTTATGTCTTGCTTCTTTGCAAATTACACGGACCACACCATGTCGACGAATAATTTTACAATTTCTACAAATCTTTTTAACTGAAGGCTGAACTCTCATTATAAACCTCAAAAAAATTTATTTTGCACGAAACACGATACGTGCTTTATTTAAATCATACGGCGTCATCTCAACCGTAACCTTATCTCCAGGTAGAATACGTATATAGTTCATTCGCATTTTTCCGGAAATATGACACAACACTACATGATTGTTTTCCAATTTAACGCGAAACATTGTATTAGGTAAAGCTTCAACAACTTCCCCTTCAAACTGTATCACATCATCTTTTGCCATAAATATTTACAACTTTCTAAGTAATCAAAATTAAAAACTAGTTAAATTTGCTTTTTTTAATAAACTTTGATATTGAACTGACATTATTTGTGATTGTACTTGAGTCATAAAATCCATTAAAACTACAACTACGATCAATAATGAAGTACCACCAAAATAAAACGGTACATTCCATTTCAAAATTAAAAATTCAGGTAGTAAACAAATTAATGTTACATAAATTGCACCTGATAAAGTTAAACGTAAAATAACTTTTTCGATGTACCGCGCTGTATTATCACCCGGTCTAATTCCAGGAATAAATGCACCACTTTTCTTTAAATTATCTGCTGTATCTTTTGGGTTAAACACTAAAGCCGTATAAAAGAAACAGAAAAATATAATTGCTGAGGCATATAAAATTACATACACAGGTTGCCCAGGATGAAGTGAATCAGCAAAACTAGATAAAAAACTAAGTTTGCCATGACCAATCCAACCTAATGCAGTTGCTGGAAGTAATATAATTGCTGATGCAAATATTGGTGGAATAACCCCAGATAAATTAATTTTTAACGGCAAATGCGTACTTTGACCTTGCATAATTTTATTACCAACTTGTCTTTTAGCATAATTAACTGGAATTTTACGTTGCGCACGCTCAACAAAAACTACAACATAGGTAATTAATATTACCAGCAAAAATATCAGAATCGCTACAAAAATTGACATTGATCCATTTGCTGTTAACGATAATGTTTTGCCAATACTGCCAGGTAATCCAGAAATAATACCAATGGTAATAATCATTGAAGCTCCATTACCAATACCACGCTCAGTAATTTGCTCACCCAACCACATTAAAAACATTGTGCCTGCAACTAAACAAATTACTGCTGTAATAAAGAATTGCAGTTCAGTTGAAGTAACTAAATTAGGTTGTTTATACAACATTGCAGCTATACCGAAACTTTGTACAGTAGCAATTAAAACTGTTGCATAACGTGTATATTGAGTAATCTTCTTTCTTCCAGATTCACCCTCTTTTTTCAATTGAATCAATACTGGAAAAACTTCAGAGGATAATTGTAAAATAATCGATGCTGAAATGTATGGCATAATCCCTAATGCAAAAATGGTAAATCTTGATAAAGCACCACCAGAGAACATATTTACCATATCTAAAAATCCAGCTTGGCTTGATTTAAAAAGTTTTGCAAGCTGAACTGGATCAATTCCAGGCACAGGAATATGAGCTCCAATTCTAAAAACGATTAGTGCACCAATTAAAAAGAATATTCTTTTTTTTAGTTCGCCAAATTTATTCGCTTTAGTAATCATATTCTACTCTACAAAACTATTCAATTATTCTACTTTACCACCACAAGCTTCGATGGCAGCTTTAGCAGCTTTAGTTACTTTAATACCACGCACAGTAATAGCTTTTTCAATTTTTCCGGTATTAACAATCTTAATTCTATTTGCATGAATTGAAACTAAATTATGCTTAACTAAAGTCAATCTATCCACTTCATTTGCTTCTAATACATTAAGTTCAGATAAACGAACTTCACAATTCACGTTTAATGAATTAAATCCACGTTTAGGCAATCTTCTTTGAAGAGGCATTTGACCACCTTCAAATCCAACCTTATGGAAACCACCAGCACGGCTTTTTTGACCTTTATGACCGCGTGTAGCTGTTTTACCTAGACCTGAACCAATACCACGACCAACTCTTTTCGGAGCATGTTTTGCACCTTTTGCAGGTTTAATTGTATTTAATAACATAATTATTTCTCACACTTTACTAAATATGAAATTTCATTAATCATTCCACGATTTTCAACACTGTCTATAACTTCTACAGTTTGATTAATTTTTTTTAACCCTAAACCATGCGCACAATTAATATGGCTTGATTTACGACCAATTAAGCTTTTAACTAATGTAACTTTAAGAGTGTCTTTACTTTTAGTCATATTATTTAGCTCCTAATATTTCTTCAACAGTTTTACCTCTTTTAGCTGCAATTTCAGCTGGAGTGTAGACACTTTGCAATGCATTTAAAGTAGCTCTAACTACATTATATGGATTGGTTGAACCATGAACTTTAGAAATTATATTTTTAACACCTACAGCTTCAAATATTGCACGCATAGCACCACCAGCAATAATACCAATACCGTCTTGTGCTGGTTTTAAGTATACTGTGGTAGCTCCATGACTTGCTGTAACTGTATGATGTATAGTCCCACTTTTTAATGAAACTTTAATCATACTTTTACGCGCTTCTTTAACCGCTTTTTGTACTGCAACCGGAACCTCTTTTGATTTAGCTTTACCCATACCAATTGAGCCATCGCCATCGCCAACAACAGTTAGAGCAGCAAATCCCATTATACGTCCACCCTTTACCACTTTAGTAACACGGTTAACGCTAATCATCTTTTCAATTAATTGATCTTTAACTTCAGTCATCTTTTATTCTCCACTTAGAATACTAAACCGTGTTCACGTGCAGTTTCAGCTAAAGCTTTAATGCGACCATGATAATGAAATCCTGATCTATCAAAAGCCACTTGAGTAATTCCAGCTTGTTTTGCTTTTTCGGCAATTTGTTTACCAATTACTTTAGCTGCTTCAATATTACCACCATTACTTAATTTTAATTCTTTAACTAAGCTAGATGTTTGAACTAGAACCTTAGCTCCGGTTTCATCAATAATTTGAGCATAAATATGCGTATTTGATTTAAAAACAACAAGTCGTTTTGCTTGTAACTCACTTATTTTTAATCTAGTTTTTTTAGCACGTCTTAAACGAGCAAGTTTAATATTTTTCATATTACTTTCCTAATTATTTCTTCTTAGTTTCTTTTAAGGTAACTTGTTCATTAGAATAACGAATTCCCTTACCTTTATATAGTTCAACTGGTCTTAAAGATCTAATATCAGCTGCAACTTGACCAACTAATTGTTTATTTACACCTTTTATGACAACTTCATTTTGGCTAGGAGTTTCAATTTTAATTCCCTTAGGAGCTGCATAAGATACCGGATGTGAATAGCCTAAAGTTAAATTTAAATTTGCACCTTGTGCTTGAGCTCTAAATCCAACTCCGTTGATAGTTAATTTTTTTTCAAACCCAGTACTAACGCCAATTATCATATTATTAATAATTGCTCTAATTGTTCCTGATAAAGCCTTAGCTGCAATGCTTTCTTCTTTAGCATTAAACATAATAGAATTATCTTTTTTAATGATTTCTACTAAATCGGCAAAAGTAAATTCATCTGAACCTAATGAGCCCTTTACTTTTACATTAGAACCATTTACTACAACCTCTATGCCATTAGGAATGTTTAAAGGTATTTTTGCTATACGAGACAACATATTCTTCTACTCCCTAGGCCACAACACAAATAACTTCACCACCAATTTGAAGATCACGTGCGCGTCTATCAGTAATAACCCCTTTAGAAGTTGATACTATTGCAACACCAAGACCATTCATAACAGTTGGTAATTCATTAAATCCACGATATATTCTTAAACCAGGTCGTGAAACACGTTCAATTTTTTCTATTACTGGCTTACCAGCATAGTATTTTAATTTAATTGAAAGTTCTGGCTTCACTTCGCCAGAAACATTATATTCATCAATATACCCTTCATCTTTAAGAACTGCAGCAATCGAAGCCTTTACTTTCGATGAAGGCATTACTACAGTTTCTTTATGAGCTGATTGAGCATTTCTTATTCTTGTTAGCATATCTGCAATTGTATCTTGCATCATTTTATAGACACTCCTTATTCTACCAGCTAGCCTTAATTACACCTGGAATTTCACCTTTTAGCGCTAATTCTCTTAGCTTATTTCGCGCTATACCAAATTTACGGAAAGTACCACGCGGTCTTCCTGTTAGAGCACAACGATTACGTTGTCTAATAGGAGATGCGTTACGCGGTAATTTTTGTAAAGCAATGCGTGCTTCAAATTTTTCATCATCAGTTGCTTCACTACTATTTAAAATCGCAAATATTGCGGCACGTTTGGCTGTAAATTTTTTTACAGTTCTTGCACGCTTTGCTTCTCTTTCGATTAAGGCCAATCTTGTCATATTTTTATGATCCTTTTATATTACTTAATTGGAAGGTTAAAAGCTTTAAGTAAAGCTCTTGCTTCATTACTTGTTTTAGCTGTTGTAGTGATAGTTATGTTCATACCACGAAGTACATCAACTTTATCATATTCAATTTCAGGAAATATTATTTGTTCTTTAATTCCAAAATTGTAATTACCAAATTTATCAAAAGCTTTAGCTGGTAATCCTCTAAAATCACGTACACGCGGTAACGCAATATTTACTAGTCTATCAAGAAATTCGTACATTCTTAATTTACGTAACGTAACTTTACATCCAACAGGATAGCCGGTTCTAATTTTAAATGCAGCAATTGACTTGCGTGCTTTAGTTACAACTGGTTTTTGTCCTGCAATTTTAGTTAAATCACCGACTGCAAATTCCATTACTTTTTTATCAGCAATCGCTTCGCCAACCCCCATATTGATAGTAATTTTTTCAATACGTGGCACTTCCATTACTGAGCTGTAATTGAATTGCTTCATCAATTCAGGTACAACATTTTTTACATAAAATTCTTTTAATCTTGCCATTTTTTATACCTTTTAACCTACTTGCTTGCCGTTGGATTTGAAAACACGGATTTTTTGACCTTGTTCTTCTTGTTTGATTCCAACACGATCAGCCTTTTTAGTTTCACTATTGTAAATTGCTACATTAGAAATATGAATAGGTAAATTCTTATCTAATATTCCACCTACTATACTTTTAGCTGGATTTGGTTTAGTGTGTTTTTTAGCAACAGCTACTCCAGACACAACAACTCTATCATTATTTAGAATTTGCAATACTTCACCAGTTTTGCCTTTATCGTTACCAGCAATAACAATTACTTGATCACCCTTACGAATTTTTTTCATATTTTACTACCTTAAATTACTTCAGGAGCTAATGAAACAATCTTCATAAACTTCTCAGTACGTAACTCACGTGTTACTGGACCAAAAATACGTGTTCCGATTGGTTCTAATTTAGCATTTAATAAAACTGCTGCGTTTGAATCAAACTTAACTAAAGCGCCATCATTACGACGAACACCTTTTGCCGTTCTAACTACCACAGCGTTATAAACATCACCTTTTTTAACACGACCACGCGGTGCTGCATCTTTAATTGATACTTTTATAATATCACCAACACCAGCATAACGTCGTTTTGAGCCGCCTAAAACCTTAATGCACATAATCTTACGTGCACCAGTATTATCTGCGACATCCAATACTGTCTGCATTTGAATCATTTGAATTTACCTTTCCAACTTAACCCACCACTATGGCGGTCAGTTTTGGACCCCTTATGCATTTGGGGAACCAGATTTATTACATGAATGAGAACATAACTATACCACAAAGATTATTAGAATGCAACTATTATTTCAAAAATAATTTAAAATTACCAGAACTCTAAGGCAAAACGCACAATAATTTGCTCAGATTAACATTAAAAATGGATTTATTATTAAAGAAATTATTAAAATCATCAATGTATAAATTTTTTTATTCTTATCAGCGAATCCATTGTGTAATAATGACGCATGAAATAATATACCATAGAATAAAAACATGATTATCACTTTGCAATGATTTATACTTTGCGAATTTAAATTCAGAATGATGCATAAATTGTTAGTTAAAATTATAAATGCAGTCATTTTGACTATGGTAAGATAGTTTTTAAAATTATACTAGATTTGTTTTAATTTATTTAGGGGTACAATATGAATAAATTGATGTGTTTATTATTTGTAATATTAAGTTTAGGATTAAATGGCTGTGAAATTGGTAGCAGCATTAGAACTAATAATGGTTTATTAACTTTTGAAAATAGTACTAGTGGAGTAAATTTAGTATTAGGAATGGCAATAAGCCCAAATGGTAATTTTGCTTATGTGACTAATAGCTATAGCAATAACAATACAGTATCACAATTTAGCATAACTAGTAATGGACAATTAACCCCATTAGC
>JAPJMP010000207.1 GCA_026461645.1 Burkholderiales bacterium | reverse complement strand
GATCAAGATTCTGCAGTTTTGTTATACCGCAGAAAAATTTCAGCACAACTCGCATATTTCTCGGCTAGGGGAATGTTTTCTCGCTGTTGCCATAAATTTTTTCTTTCTTTTTCATTGCTAGCTAAAATTACATTATTTAAATCAAGATTAAATTGTGTTAAACTTTGTGCAAAAGCATCCAGATTATCATTTAGATTATCTATTAGTTCAAATAAAATTAGCCATTCTGCAGTTAAAGCAAATGGATTATTGCTAAAAGAACAATTATAAATGTTTTGAGTATATTTATTTATTATTTCAAAAGCATGCAAATCATATTGTTGGGTTAATAAGTTAAATACTTCAATTGCTTTGTTAATACTGTTACAAGCAATTAATCCACAAATGTAATTATTGGGTTGTGGATATAGTTTTAATACCGCTTTAGTGATTATGCCTAATGTACCTTCACTACCAATAAATAATTGTTTTAAATCCAAATAAGAATTATTTTTGTATAATTCCTGTTGCTGTTGCAAAACACTTCCATCAGCTAATACAACCTCTAAGCCTAGTACTAACTGGCGCATCATTCCATATTTGACAACATGGATTCCACCGGCATTGGTGGCAATATTGCCACCAATTTGACAGCTGCCTTCAGAGCCGATACTTAATGGAAAATAAAGATTGTTGGCATTAGCAAAACTTTGTATTTGTTGCAGGGTGCAACCAGCCTCAACTTCAATGGTGTGATTTAATTTATCTAGCTTTATTATTTTATTTAATTTACTTAAATTTAAAATAATTTCTTGATTTTGGTTTGAAATTTCGGGAATTGCCGCGGCGCAAAGTGAAGTATTTCCCCCTTGCGGAACAATATGAATTTTGAAATTAGAGCATAATTTGATTAGATGCTGAATTTGTTCTAATGTTTGTGGAAATACCACGGCTAAAGATGCAGCGCAAAATTTTCCGCGCCACTCTTTCTCGAAAGGTTTCCTTGCCTCATTATCAACGATAATATTATTAGTGCCAACTATTGCGATTAATTGAGGTATAAATAATGAATTAGTCACTACTTTGTACCTAAAATAATTTTTGCTAAATTAACTCCAACTTCTCTATTTATTAGCGGTAATCCGGTTGGACTAGTAATATTTATTTCATTTAAATAGGAGCCAATAATATCTAATCCAGCAAAAATTATTTTTTGCTGCTGTAACCAGATTGCAACTTCATTGGCAATGCGATAATTATCTTCAGTTAATGTTACAGCTTTACCACTACCTCCAGCGGCAAGATTACTCCTTATTTGACCTGATTGTGGAACGCGACAGACACAATATTCCATAACTTTGCCATGAATTATAAAAACACGTCTATCACCATTAACCACATCTGGAATAAATTTTTGAATCATTACGGTTTCATTGTAGTATTTGGTGGTTATTTCAATTATGGCTAAAAGATTTATATCATTTTTATCGATTTTAAAAACTCCACGGCCAGCCATTTGATTTAGGGGTTTAATTACACAAGAGTTATGTAGATTAATAAAATCTAAAATTGCGGTTTTATTTTTACTTATCATGGTTGGTGTGCATAAATGCGAAAAATTTAAAATTGCCAATTTTTCATTAAAATTTCGCAAACTAGAACTATTGTTGTAAACTTTAACACCTTGTTTTTCTGCTATTGATAATAGTTGGGTTAAATTTAAATACTCCAAATCTACTGGAGGATCCGTTCGAACGTGTACCCCAGCACTAAAATAGTTTAAATCTAAACTAGTACTATTAATAACTTTAAACCAATTTTGATCATTTCTACTATTATCTATTGAGATTAAGTTAGCTTGAGCATAAACTTGATTGTTACTATAGCTAATATCACAAGCTTGACAGCAGTAGACATTGTAGCCCATCTCTTGTGCTGTAACAAGCAATAAATAAGTGCTATCCGTTTTTAGATTAAAGGTTTCAAGAGCATTTGCTATAAATAAAATATTTTGCATAAAGATCCAGCCTAGATAAAATATTTAGAATTTAATTAACGGGAATAAACTTCTACCCAATAATTGTTGTTGTAAGTTAAAATTATTTTCTTATTTTACATTCCACTAAACTAAAAAAGCACAAATTTGGTCTGATGTTCTAAGAGCCGTTAAAATTTAAGGCATAACACCAGCATAAAATTACTAATAACCATAAATAGTTATATTATAGTATAAATATTTAGGTAATGGTTACTTAAATGAGTTGTTAAAAAGGATAAAGGCTGAATTTCAAGGCAAAATACTTAGGCATTTGTTAAAAATTTAAAATGTTTAGTGTAAGATTAAGCGAATGAGTTATTATAGGATTTAGTTTAATCTTGGTTCTATTGCGTGCTAATCCAATTAATAGCCTAGCTATTAATTGGATTAGTTAAAATTACTGTAAAGCAACTTCACGATTCCCGCAGTTTAATTTATGGATCGAGACGCATTTGTTGTAATCCAATCATGTGCATAATACTGCTTGCAGTACCATGACTTAAATATTCAGCTTTATTAAAAATACCACCAAACGCAGCATTTTCCCATAAATTGGAATTATTAACTTCAATACAATTTAATAAGTTTTGGGATCCTGCTGATTTAATACCGCTCTCACTACACGCAATTTTAGAACTTTGATTTGGTGCTGTAGAGTCATACTTTAGATATAAAATAGAAATTGGTGATGAAGTTGTCCAATTATAAGTATCACCATTTGTTTTAAACAAGCTAATTAACTGATCTGATTCAAAGAAACTATGCGATACGATATTAGCTATAGAGTTATAACTATTACCCGCTGAAATATCAGCAAGTACTGCAGTCGTAGAATTGCTATTTGGTCCAATAAAATATGGATTAGGCTTTAAAGCCATTGCATTATACACAAGCACACCAAATATCTTTGAATTATCCAAACCATTATTAGAAAAAATATTGCTTAGATTTAAATTGGTAGTGTTAAAGAGAGAATTACAATTTATATAAGTAAATGATTCAGTAAGGGAAGCAAGCAGCGTATTCGGATTTAAGCAGTTAGTTAATTCAATAGCCGCTGACGATTCATATATTGAGTCAATATTAGCACCAAAATAATTAACTAAGGTATCACTTAAATAGGCAGCTAATGCTGGTTTAGGTAGAATTAATTGATATTGTGCAAGAAATTGATTAATTCCTGGAGAGTTGACACTTACACCACCAATTGTAACATTGTCATTACATAGAGTATTTCCGACTTCAGCCGGGTTGCATCCTGGGGATACAGACCATGGATTTGATTCTATAGAATTTGCAATATTGGCAAATTCAAAGCCTAATAAAGTATTAGATATATCATATGCACCAGAACCGCCAATAGTTCTTTTTAAGTTCAGCCCAACGCTATTAACAACACTTTGTGCTGAGGTTTGAATTAATTGCGATGCTTTTAGAGCATATCCACCACCTTCAGAATACGAAGTGATATATAAATTAGGGTGTGCTAAAGCATTTAAATTGAAATTATAAGCTTGTTTAAGATAAGTATTTAATGCTGGTAACATATATATTCCACTTAGTGCGTTTTGTGAAGAAAAAACCGCATACGGGTGAGGATTATTCACATCAACACCTTGCCCGATATAATCCGGTGCAACAACAATGTAACCACTCATACCATAAATTGATGCAAGAGAATATTGAACAGCAAATGTAAGCTGATTATCCGTAGATGATTTATTACCAAACCCTGAAGGTACACCAGATTTAGAGGCAAGAGTAAGATGATAATAAATTACAACACCTTTAATCATACTTTCCGGTAAAACCTTTCCATTGGCATCAGTGGGTAGCACTACTAAACCAGAGACAACTTCTGGGTTTGGTTGGCCTTTATATGCACTATTAAATTTAATTGGAGCGGTAGTGTAAGTTATCCTGTCAAATTTTGTACCACCAACTCCGGCATTAGTAGCATTATTGGTTACATAATTTGCAACAGTAGTGTTTGATTCTAGACCAAATAAAGATTCATTATTATTAACAAAACTTTCATTAACCTGGCAATAAGTTGGATCGGCTTCATTAGCACATATTACTCCTGATTCGAAATAACTATTAGCTTTTTGTGATAATAGAATATTACCACTTTCAATTAAATTTAATTGTGTAAATATAGCGTTAACTGGAGCATTTTCCCCTGATATTAATTGTCCATAATAATTGTTCGTTCTATTGGTGCTACCAATTTCACAACCACTTAATCCTAAACTTAATATTACGAATAATAAACACAACAATTTATTCATACCGTATCCTTAAATAAATCTATTATAATTTTAAAACTACCTTAACACAATCAAAATGACCGAATTACCATTTTGACCAACAATTTATGCCATATACTAAATTTAACCTGAATATTGTATAAAAAATTACAATTAATAAGTAAAATTTATTGATAGTTAAAACCACAAAAACCTTTTCTAGTGTTTCATTATATTATAATAATAAGATAAAAGTCAATAAATATTAGTTTGCTGTTTTTGTTTTGGCTCACAAGAAATGCAAGCAAAAATTTATTAATATGTTAGAAAACAAATTAAGCATCGGTATGAATAATGTGGGCGTTTACACGTGACATTACAAGAATTTATCACTAAAATTGCAGCAAAATTAAGGCATATATCAAAGCCTTAACTGGTGTAAGTATATTTTACAAATATAGGTATGATATAATTAGCGAATAATTATTTAAGAAATGTTTAAATTAATGCCAAAAATTAATATAATGCCCGATAATGTTAACTTTGACGTCAATGAGAATGAAACTATTTTGGATGCAGGGCTAAGATTAAAATATAAGTTACCACACTCCTGTAAAAACGGAGCCTGTGGTGCATGTAAAACAATGGTTTTAGATGGTAAAATTAAATTAGATCCATACAATGATTTAACTTTAAGTCAACATGATAAAGAACAAGGCTATACTCTATTATGTAAAGCTCACCCACTAACAGACGTTAAACTTGAGATTGATAATTTATTTGATGCTATGCCAATTAGAATATTGCCTGTTAAAGTTAGTGACATAATTAAAATTAATCAAGTTGCGATTTTAAAAGTTAAATTACCAAGTAATTTGCCTTTTAATTTTTATGCAGGACAATATGTTGAAATATTACTTAAAGGTAAAAATAGATTGTATTCAATTGGCAGTAGTCCAACCAATGGGCAAGAAATAGAATTACATATAAAATACCATCAAGATGGAGTATTTTCGCAATATGTGTGGAACGAATTAAAAGTCGGAGATATATTAAGATTTAAAGGTCCTTTGGGTCATTTTAGGTTACAAAGCACAAACAATCCAATAATTTGTGTGTGTACTGGGACTGGATTTGCTCCGTTAAAATCAATTTTAGATTATATGGCAGAAACTGCGAACAAACGCAAAATTTATTTCTATTGGGGGAATAAAATAGAAGATGATTTTTATGCCCTAGATATAATAAAGAAATGGCAACAACAGTTGGATATTAAGATTATACTTGCTTTATCACAAGATAAGCAGCAAAATTATGCATCAGGCAGAGTTACCAATTTATTAAATAATGATTTTGCCAATTTTGCAGACTATGAAATTTATGCTTGTGGTAATCCAACAATGATTGAGGAGGTTTTTCATTTAACCTGCAAACGTGGATTAAATAAAAAGAACTTTTTTTCTGATGCGTTTATACCATCAGTAATAGAATAATAAATATGCTTAAAAAATTTATTTGTTGGTGTTTATTATTAGTAGCGCTAAATTCTTGTGGTTATAAAGGACCATTAGTACTACCTACTCCAAATAATCACCAACAAACACCGCTTAAGTAATGGTAAAAAGGAGATGACCATGAGTATTATTGAGATTACAATTCCAGATATTGGCGATAGTAAAGACGTTAATGTTGCAGAAATATATATTAAAATTGGGGATAATATTAAAGTTGATGACAATGTTATTATGCTTGAAACAGATAAAGCATCAATGGATGTTCCAGCTACTGCTGCCGGTAAAGTTACCGCAATTTTGGTAAAAGTTGGTGATAAAGTAAATCAAGGGGATAAAATTTTACAAGTGCAAGTTGCACAATCGACCGCTGCCCCTATCGCTACCAAGGTGGCAGAACAAGTTAATTCTAATAATAATGAAAATAAAGTTGCACCAGTGGGAAACGCAACATCATGTGATGTTGTTGTAATAGGTGCTGGTCCGGGGGGGTATACAGCAGCCTTTAGAGCGGCTGATTTAGGTAAAAAGGTTATATTGGTAGAAAAATATTCTACTTTGGGTGGGGTTTGTTTAAATGTTGGCTGTATTCCTTCCAAAGCATTATTGCATGTAGCTAAAGTATTAAATGAAGCACAAGAAATGCAAGCACATGGGGTTGACTTTGGTAAACCCAAGATTAATTTGGCCAAAATTAAAGATTTTAAACAAGGTATTATAAATAAATTAACTAAAGGTTTAGACTCTTTAGCGAAGCAAAGAAAAGTTGAAGTACTAGTTGGCGAGGCAAAGTTTTTAAGTGCAAATACACTTAAAATTAGTACTGCTGCTGGAGATAAAACCATTAGTTTTGCTCAGGCGATTATTGCTGCAGGTTCGCATTCGTTTAAAATTCCGGGTTTACCTGAGGATGATAGAATTATTGATTCAACTGGAGCATTAGATTTAAAAGAAATTCCGCAAAATATGTTAATTATTGGTGGTGGTATTATTGGTCTTGAAATGGCAGAAGTATACTCGTCATTGGGGAGCAATATCACTATAGTCGAGTTTGCTGACGGTTTAATCCCTGGCGTTGACCGTGATGTAGTAAAAGTATTAGAAAATAGAATTAAGAAAAAATATCAAGCAATATATACTAAAACAAAATGTAGTCAAGTGGTGGCAAAAAAAGATGGGCTTTATGTTAGTTTTGAAGGGGAAAAGGCACCTCAAGAACCACAGAGGTTTGATAAGGTTTTAGTGGCAGCAGGTAGACGACCTAATGGAAAAACTTTAGATGCCCACTTAGCTGGAGTTGAGGTTCAAGATAATGGGTTTATTTCAGTAAATAATCAATGCAGAACAAATGTTGAAAATATTTACGCAATTGGAGATGTAGTGGGACAACCAATGTTAGCCCATAAGGCAACTTATGAAGGTAAAATTGCCGCAGAAAATTGCGCTGGTTTAAAATCATATTTTGATGCGCGTGTAATTCCAGGCATTGCTTACACAGATCCAGAGATTGCTTGGATGGGGCTAACCGAGTCTGAAGCAAAAACACAAGGAATAGAAATTGAAGTAGGCAAATTCCCTTGGGCTGCCTCTGGTAGAGCTTTGGGTAATGGTCGAGATGATGGTTTTACTAAAGTTATTGTAGCTAAAGATAGTCATAAAATTTTAGGCGCTGCAATTGTTGGGGTAAATGCTGGAGAACTATTAGCGGAAACTGTATTAGCTAAAGAAATGGATTGTGATATTCATGATGTAGCATTATCGATTCATGCTCATCCAACTTTATCCGAGTCAGTTGCGTTTGCCTGTGAAATGGTTGATGGCAGTATAACTGATTTATATGTACCAAAAGCACATAAAAAATAGAGACAACAATGTTATTTAAAAATATTGCAATAGTAGGTAAATATCATAATAATGATTTAACCGGGCATGTTTCAAAATTAGCCGAATATTTACAAAATGAACATTTTAATGTTTATATTGATATTAATCGTAATTCTGAAGTTGCTGAATTTGCAAAATTTAATATTGGTAAAATTGAAGAATGGACTAATTTTATCAACCTAGTTATCGTGATTGGTGGTGATGGCACCATGTTATCTGTTGCCAGACGGGTTGTTAATTACGCTATTCCTATTATTGGAATTAATCAAGGGCGCCTAGGATTTATGACCGATATCGCTATTGGAGAAATGTTTACCGCAGTCGAAGATATTGTAGTTAATAAAAACTATACGCTAGAATTACGAACATTGCTAAAAGTGGTAATAATTCGCGATAATAAGCAAATAATTCAATATGTTGGCTTAAATGATATTGTAATTTCTCGTGGTAATATTGGCAGTATGATCGAGTTTAATATTAGTATCGATGATCAATTTGTTTTATCACAAAAATCAGATGGCATTATTTTTGCTACTCCAACCGGCTCAACGGCTTATTCATTGGCTGCTGGCGGGCCAATTTTGCATCCGCAAGCAGCTGTGTTTTCAATTGTGCCGATTTGTCCACAATCACTAACCAATCGGCCAATTGTAATTCATGATTCGGCTAAAATTGAGTTTGATCTAGTTCGTGGTAATTCTACTTTATTACATATTGATGGTCAAGATTGTTTTGATTTACAGCTAAATGATAAAATTATTTTAAGTAAATTTCCTAAACAATTTACCATTATTCACCCGCAGAACTATAACTATTATACAACCTTAAGAACTAAATTATATTGGTCAAAAAGAGTATCTTAAACAACAAACTATAGGGTAAGGT
>JAPJMP010000206.1 GCA_026461645.1 Burkholderiales bacterium | reverse complement strand
TTTAAAATCTTCTTTAAGTTCAATTTTACATTTAGCCACTTCATTATAGTAATAAAGTTGCAATTTAACGCCATTAGGATGCAACATCGCTTTAAATTCATTTAAGTCAAATTGGTTATTAATAATTAAGGTTACACTACCAACATATTCAGTTAAAATTTGTTCTATAGTATAAACTGTTTTAGCGGTAACTTTAATTTCACCTCTAAATCTATCATACATTAGTTCACCTTCAATAAAGATAAATTCATCTAGCTTAATTAAATCTTTATATTTTTGAAACTCGTTTTCATATAATACCAATTCTAAACTTCCAGCATCATCTTCAATATTAATAAAGTGCATTTTACCACCTCGGGCTAAAGCTTTTGATGCCAAATTATTAACAACACCACACACTAATACTTTATTTTTATCCCGTGAACGACTATTAATCAACTCTTGCATTTCGTCATTTTCTAATGAATACTTGGATAAGGAATCAATACCTAATTTTTTAACAATATCTTTGTACTCATCAAATAGACTGCCACTGAGATAATATCCCAATGCCTGTTTCTCCATAACCAACTGCTGCTTTAAACCCCATGCTGGAACATCATCTAATTTAATCTCGATATTTAAATTAGTATTATTATCATCATTAATAAAATCATCAAATAACGAAGCTTGGTTTTCCTGCTCTCTCTTTTGCTCTATTCGTTCAATTATTCTCGCTAAGTTACCTAGTAATTGAGCGCGATTAGCCTCAATTAAATCAAACGCCCCAGATTTAATTAAACCTTCAAGCGTTTTTTTATTTACCATAGTTTTAAATGTACGCGTAACAAAATCAACAAAACTTGTATATTCGCCATTTTTCTGGCGTTCTTGAATAATCAATTGCGCCACATGTTGCCCCACGCCTTTAATTGCACCTAATGCATAACGAATATTATTCTCATCTAATGGGGTAAATACATATTCTGACTTGTTTATATCCGGTGGCAAAACTGTAATATTATTATCTAAACAATCTTGATATAATTCATATAATTTATCAGTATTATTTAATTCTGAAGACATGGTTGCGGCTAAAAAAGAACCGGGATAATGAGCTTTTAAATAAGCGGTATGATAGGAGATCACTGCATAAGCTGCACTGTGTGATTTATTAAAGCCATATTCAGCAAATTTTGCCATTAGATCAAAAAGATTCTCGGCTAAATCGGCAGTATACCCCTTATTCACTGCTCCTTCAATAAAAGTGTCTTTATGTTTTTTCATTTCCTCAGGTTTTTTCTTACCCATGGCACGTCTTAACAAATCTGCCCCACCTAATGAATAACCACCAATAATTTGCGAAATTTGCATTACTTGCTCTTGATAAACAATGACTCCATAAGTTGGTTCCAAGCAATTTTTTAAATCCGGGTGGAAATAATTAACTTCTTGTTCCCCTTTTTTGCGCTTAACAAAATCATCAACCATTCCAGAACCTAACGGACCTGGCCGATATAATGCCAACAGAGCAATTATTTCTTCAAAATTATCTGGTTCAAGTTTAACTAGTACACGTCTCATGCCTCTAGACTCAAGCTGAAAAACCGCATGCGTATTGCCATCTTGTAGTAGTTTATAAGTTTTACTATCGGTAAAATTATAATTTGATAATTTAACTGCAACATTATGCAATTGATAAATATTTTTCACAGCATCTTTTAATGTGGTTAGATTTCTTAGCCCAAGAAAATCAAATTTAACTAACCCCACCTGTTCTACATCATCTTTATCAAATTGAGAAGTTTGCATACCATCGGCTAAATATAAGGGACAAAAATTAGTTAATTTACTTGGGGCAATTAATACCCCAGCTGCATGTTTACCGATATTTCGCGTTAAATCTTCTAATTGTAATGACATTTCCCATAAACGTAGTACATCTTCATCAGCATTATCAATTTTTTCTTTTAAATCACCAAATTGAGTGTACGCCTCTTGCAACGAATAGCTTTTTGCCGGCGTATTCAAAATTAATTTAGAAATTGAATCACATAACCAATATGGTATAGCCAAAGTTCTACCAACATCTTTAATTACTGCTCGCGATGACATAGTACCAAATGTAGCAATCTGCGCAACCGCATCTAGTCCATATTTATGTTTAACATAATCAATAACTAATTCACGCTTATCTTGGCAGAAATCAATATCAAAATCTGGCATCGATACCCGTTCTGGATTTAAAAATCTTTCGAAAATAAGATTGTACTGTAATGGATCTAAATCAGTAATCCCTAAAGCAAAGGCAACTAGAGAACCGGCACCAGAGCCACGCCCGGGGCCAACCGGAATATCATTCACTTTAGCCCAATTAATAAAATCAGCAACAATTAGAAAATAGCCGGGAAAACCCATTTGAACAATTGTTTCAATTTCAACTTCTAACCGTTCTTTATATTTTTGTTGCTGCTTGAGCCTATCTTGAGCGTTGTCAAATATTTCATCTAATCTTTTATTTAATCCCTCATTTGCTAAAACAGATAAATAATCTTTTAATTCACTATCGTTAGGAGTAGTAAAGTTAGGTAAAAAATATTTGCCTAATGTTATTTCAAAATTACATTTTTTTGCGATCTCAATTGAATTGGTAATACTACTTGGAATATCAGAAAATAAATCGATCATTCCTTGTTGCGTTAAAAAATATTGATCTGCAGTAAATTTAACTTGTCGATTTTGATCATCTAACAACTCGCCAGAAGCGATACAAACCCTTACTTCATGTGCTTCGAAATCTTTAGTTTGCGCAAATTGAATTGGATGTGTTGCCACAACCGGAATAGCTAGCTTGTCAGCTATATTAAGTGATTCATCAATAACTAAATTAGTATACTCGTTATTGATGCGCTGTAGCTCCAGATAATAACTATCAGGAAATGCTTGTTGCCATAGCTTAGCCTTATCTAAAGCTAACTTAGATCTATTTGCTATAACTAAAGCTGCGATATCACCAGCTAAACCACCAGATAAAACAATTAAATTTTGCCATTTGCTTCCTAATAACCATTCCTCTTTTATATATGGCGTTTCATTTATTTTATTTTGTACATAGGAGCGCGTAATTAAATCACATAACTCAGTATATCCACTATTATTTTTCACTAAAATTATAATTTTATAATTTAAATTATCTTGATTATTAACATTTAATTCACAACCAATGATAGGTTTGATTCCGTTCTCGCGAGCCGCAGTAAAAAATTTTATTAAGGCAAACATATTATGTAAATCTGTGATTGCGATAGATAGCATCTGATCGTTTTGTGCTAATTTAATAATATCCTTAATTCTTAAAATACCATCAGTTACCGAATATTCAGTATGTAGCCTTAAGTGAACAAAATGTTGCATAATTATTTTTGCTTTAATAAATTATTTAAACTATTACTAGTTTTATATCTAAGTTATATCCCAGCTAAGTGATTGTAACTCTTTAATTAATTGTTGTTGCCGATTGATTATTGTTTTATCTACTTTATAATCAGAATGTGTAACTAATCCAAAAGTAGAATTAGGAAAATGCAGATCATTAATAAAACGTGGAATAATATGCCAATGTGCGTGCATAACCACATTACCTAAAGACACTATGTTTACTTTATCCGGTTGCATAACTTTACGCATAGCTGTTTCGATGCGATACAAAGCTGTAAATAGCAGTAAAGCATCGTTGTATGCAATGTCAGTTAATTCTTTATGATGTTGATTTAAAATTAATCTTATGTAACCCGGATAATTTTCATCATTAACTAATACTAAGCGAAATAATTTAGTTGTAGTTATTAATTGCCCACCAACTTGGTCACATAATAAGCAATTAATATTCAACGCTAACTACCTCAAATAAATTAACGACTAAGCAACATAATGAAAACTATTGGGCACATCGTCTTCATTATCAAATTCCACATAAGTCCAAGCATCTTTATTATTCATTAATTGCCGTAATAATTTATTATTAATGGCATGACCTGATTTAAAACCTTCAAAAGCCCCAATTATTTGATGCCCAGCAATATACATATCGCCAATCGCATCCAAAATTTTATGACGGACAAATTCATCATTAAACCTTAATCCACCTTTATTTAATACTGTATCATCGTCAATTACTATCGCATTATTTAAATTCCCACCACGACCTAGCCCATTTTTATGAATATTTTCTATTTCATACATAAAGGCAAAAGTGCGTGCTCGAGAAATTTCACTAATATATGAATGTTTAGAAAAATCAACCGCATATTCACTCCATTCGGGTTTAAATAATGGGTGATCATAGCGAATTGAAAATTTTAATTTAAAACCATCAAAAGGAATTAATTTCACCCATTTATCAGGTTCAATTATTTCTTGCGGCTGCAAAATCTTAATATACTTTTTTTTAGCCTCTTGCTCAACAATGCCAGCTTCATTTAATAAATATAAAAATGAGTTAGATGAACCATCCATAATTGGCACCTCAGGAGCTGACAATTCAACTATAATATTATCAACGCCGTAGCATGCTAATGCAGACATTAAATGTTCTACAGTTGCCACACGCACTTTATTCTCATTAATTAATGTTGAAGATAATCGAGTATCATTAACTAAAAATGGTTGACATGGCACACTTGGTTTATCTTCCAGATCAGTGCGAATAAATACAATTCCTTTATTAACTCCAGCTGGTTTTAAAGTTAAATTTACTCTAAAACCAGAGTGTAACCCCACTCCTGTCACAGTAACGGTTTTAGCAATTGTTCTTTGATAAATCAAGAACGATTTCTCCTAAAAAATGACGGTGTTGAAAAAGATGATTTAGCAAAATTACTACTAAATGGATCATCTGTTTTTTCTTCTGTTTGAGCCTCATTTGATGCAGCACTAAATTCATCTTCAATACTATTTTGCGTAGCTTCTTTACCAAAAGCAAAATTAGATTCACTTGTTTTAAGATCACTTAAACCAGTAGCAATAACTGTAACTCTAATTTCATTCTCAGGTAAATCTGCTATTTCTGCCATGCCTGATTTAAAATCAGCTTCAGGATGAATATGCGATTTAATTATACCTAGAATATCATTATATTCTTTCATTTTTAATGCTCCAGGTGCAGAGGAAATATTAACTAATACACCTTTAGCTCCATCTAATGACACATCATCTAATAATGGACTGAATATTGCTTTTTCAGCTGCTTCACGTGCCCGCTCTGCTGAATTCTCTGACGAAGCTGATGATGAACCCATCATAGCTAAACCACGACCTGACATTACCGTTTTAATATCGGCAAAATCTAAACTGATTACTCCAGGCGTTTTTATTACTTCGGTTATCCCAAGTATAGCGCCTTTTAGTACATTATCTGCAGCAATGAATGCTTCGCGCATTGAAACTTCAGGGTCTAATTCTGAGAGTAATTTTTCATTCGGCAATACAATTAATGAATCTACATATTTTCTTAATTCAACAATTCCTTCATCGGCAACTTTTTTTCTTTTTTCACCCTCATAATCAAAGGGCTTTGTTACCACCCCTACAGTTAATATGCCTAAATCACGTGCAATTTCAGCTATAACCGGGGCAGCTCCAGTGCCAGTACCACCACCCATTCCTGATGCAATAAATAACATATCCGTACCTTGTAGGACACTAGTGATTTTTTCTCTATCCTCCAACGCTGCCTTTTTTCCAACATCAGGTTTACTGCCAGCACCAAGGCCTCTAGTTAAGCGATTACCTAAACGTAGTAAATGATGCGCTTTATTTTTGCTTAATGCTTTAGAATCAGTATTAGCACATATAAATTCAACTGTTTTAATATTGCTAGCTATCATGTTATCAATTGCATTACATCCGCCGCCACCAACCCCAATAACTTTAATAACCTCACCTACATGTGTCATTACTTCTTGCAAATCTGGATTGTAGTTTTGTTCAGTTAAATCAATTTGTTTTTCCATTATACTTCCTAATTGAAAAATTTAATCATTAATAGCTACTTTATTTAAATATTTTTTTTAATTTACCTAACACACCATTACTAGATTTATTATATGTATTATTTATTTCATTTTGCATATATTGTTGCGCAAAATATAATGCTCCAATGCTTGTGGAATATTTAGGCGACATAATTATTTCAGAGAAATTACCCGAATAATTTGGCACGCCAATTCTAGTTGGCAAATCAAAGGTTTGTTTGGCAAAATCTTCTAAACTCACTAGTGCGCTACTTCCACCAGTTATAACAATCCCAGATTTTATTATATCATATATTTTTTTATCGATTAAAGTTGATTTCACTGTAGATAAAATATCTTTTACCCGTTTTGAGATGACATCAATCAATAACTTACGCGAAACTGAGGTATTAATTCCACGATGATCAGTAATTGAAATTCCCTCATTAAATTTATGTGTCACTGTACCACCATTAGCATATCTCAAACTGCCATATTTCAATTTGATATCTTCAGCCAAATTGCGTGAAATTTTTAATGCTGCAGCTACATCACGTGTAATTGTTTCGCCACCAAAAGGAATTGAACACAAATAACGAATAAAACCATTTTCATAAATAACTACATCAGTAGTCCCAGCCCCAATATCAATTAGGCAGCAGCCTAATTCCTTTTCTTCATGGTTTAACACAGCTAGTCCTGATAATATTCCCGCTGGAACAATTTTAGCTAATTCATAACTAGTATAGCGCATAACATTTTTAAGATTGTTTATTTGTCCTACATTACCAAAAAACAAATTAATATTAGATTGAATTTTAGCTGCAGTTAAATGAATTGGATTAATGGTATAATTTTCATTATCTAACACATATTCTTGAACCTCAAAATCTAATATTTCATAACTCGAAGGATAATTGATTTGCTTTGCAGTATCAATTAGTTTTTGAATAATATCAGCAGTTACACTTTGATTATTTAAACTAATTTCATAATTAGAATATTTATTTAATAAACTAGCACCAGCAAAATTTAAAATAACTCCACCAAAAGAACAATCAGCTTTAATTCTTGCCTCATCGAGCACTTGCTGCGACTTTTGCACAATCACTTCTAAATCGCAAATTACGCCATTATTAATACAAGCAAAATCATTAACCTTGTTATTGGTTACATAATAATAATTACTAATTCCGTGTATTTCAAAACCATCTTTATTTATCGATCCAACTAATGCAACAATCTTAGAACTACCAATATCTAAACTATAAATCATCTGACTTTTCATTTATTTGCACTCCGTTTCATTTTTTTATTTATTGCTGGACTTGAAGCATTTAATCGACTTATTTGATTAATCGCCATAGCATTTTTATAACACATATTGACATAATTCAATTGTGGGTTAATTTTATACAGTTTATCCCAATATGCATGCAGCAGGTTTATTTCTCTATTAAATGGATTACCGCAAATAATTAAGTGTAATTGATTCGATAATTCAACTTTAGTTAATCCATAACCATTTAGAGTTAAACTAACCACCTTAACTCCCTTATCCTTAAATGTCTCATTGATTAATTGATTATCATCAAGAGCCTCACTTACATTCTGTGCTGCAGTATAAAATATTGGTA
The DNA here is from genome assembly GCA_026461645.1 of Burkholderiales bacterium. Taxonomy (GTDB): domain Bacteria; phylum Pseudomonadota; class Gammaproteobacteria; order Burkholderiales; family UBA11063; genus Aquella. The sequence goes on along the minus strand of JAPJMP010000206.1, from coordinate 326 downwards.
AACTTTCATTATTTGAACTACCTAAAAACACATTGCCATCCGGAGCAATTAGTCCCTTATTCGCAAATTTTGCAACTGCTTGATATTCAGTAATTTCAACACTGAGAGAATTAGGAAACTCTCTTGATACAACAGCATTTTGCACCCATGGAACTGCTTTGAAATAATTTTGTAAATAGTTAATATTTATTGTAAATAAATTACCCTTCGCTCTATTTTGTGCCACATCCTTTAAATCATTGGGATTAATATGAACCATATTACCAGTTATAACTACTTGCCTAATTGCAAACCAATTATTCATTCCATATTCAACACAACTAAAC
>JAPJMP010000205.1 GCA_026461645.1 Burkholderiales bacterium | reverse complement strand
GTTATATGTAAACTAAGAGCATAATCATTACTCCCGGCTAAAATAAAACTAGCAAATTTAAAATTAGCACTTGGTTCTAATATATCATGAATTGCAATGCTAAACATCCAAAAGGCCAATGTAGATGATAAAAATAATAACACCACTCTTGCATACATTTTGTTTTTTTCTAATTGCATAGTTCACCTTTTTAAAATAGTTTATTCAATACATTATAACAACTATAATTTAGTAGCACACAATAAACTTATGCTAATGCTTAAATTAAGTTTCAATTTTAATTGTTTTAGCCATTTTCCTGACTATTTCTAAAGCCTGATTCACTGTTGTTGCTGCAGCTAAAACTATACCCATTCTGCGCTTAACGAAACCTTCTGGCTTACCAAACAAACGAATATCAGTATTAACTGTATTTAAAGCTTGTTTCAAATTGTCATATTTAATGCTAGTGCTATTTACTCCAGCATAAATTACATGGCTGGCTCCATGCTCGCGTAATTGGACATTAACTGGCAGGCCTAATATTGCCCGAGCATGTAATTCAAATTCATTTTGATATTGAGTTATTAAAGTAACTAGTCCAGTATCATGCGGCCTTGGGCTCACTTCAGAAAACCAGACCTCATCCCCCTTGATAAATAGTTCAACTCCAAAAACTCCTAATCCACCTAGATTGTTGGTTACTGTTTTGGCGATGTGAATTGCTTTATCATGAGCTACTGGGCCCATAATTTGCGGCTGAAAACTTTCAACATAATCTCCAGCAATTTGCTTATGTCCAATTGGATTGCAGATACTAGTTATAACAGAATTATCATCAGCTAAGGACCGAACTGTCAATAATGTAATCTCATAATCAAAATGAATCGCCGACTCGACAATAACCTCCATTTGATTGACACGTCCAGCATCTTGTGCATATTTCCATGCTGGGCCAATCTCACTAAAATTGCTAATTTTTGATTGTCCCTTGCCAGAGGATGACATAATTGGTTTCACAAATGCAGGATAACCAATATCCTGCTCTATAGCTTGTTCTAATTGATTTAAACTTTTAGCAAACTTATATTTTGAAGTATTAAGTCCTAATTCTTCACTGGCTAATCTTCGAATTAATGCTCTATTCATAGTTAAGTTTACCGCTCTAGCATTAGGAATAATTTGTGCTAGGCCACGTTGCTCTACTTCAAGTAAAACACTAGTAGCAATTGCCTCAATTTCTGGAACAATAATATGGGGTTTTTCTTTTTCGATTAAAGTCAGCAAGGCTTGGGCATCAGTCATAGTAATACAATAAGAACGATGTGCTACCTGAGCTGCTGGTGGATTTACATAACGATCAACCACTATTGTTTCAACACCAAGTCGTTGAAGGGCAATCACAACTTCTTTTCCCAACTCACCCCCACCCAACAGCATAACTTTAGTGCTAACAGCACTAAGCGGAGTGCCTATATACATTCTATTCTCCTTTATTCTTCAATTAACTCATCTTTGTATACTTTTTTACCCATAATCAATACAAAAAACATTGGAATAAAAATTGTAGAAATAAATGTTGAACCAATCATTCCACCAATAATTCCAGTGCCGACAGAATGCTCTGCATTAGAATTAGCACCATGAGCAAAAGCTAATGGTATAGTACCTAAAATAAAGGCCATTGAAGTCATGATAATTGGTCTAAATCTTTGACGTGCAGCAAGTAATGCTGAATCTACAGTTGAAACACCATTACGCCAATGTTCAAGAGAAAATTCAGCAATTAAAATTGCATTTTTTGCTGATAAACCAAGCAAAGTAATTAAACTGATCTGAAAATATAAATCATTGCTAAGACCACGAGCAAGAAGAATACAACCTGCACCAAATAAGGCAAATGGAATGGCCATTAATACTACAATTGGTAAGCGCCACATTTCAAATTGTGCAGCCAACACTAGAAATATAATAACTATGGCAAAAACAAATGCTAAAATTGAAGTAGTATTGGTTGCTTGTTGTTGATAACTAATTCCATACCAAGTATAGCTATATTCTTTAGGCAATACTTGTCCTACTACTTTATTAATAATTTTCATTGCCTGAGAAATAGTAACATTAGGTTTTGGTTCAACTACTATTTTATTGGCTAAGAAATCATTTACTCGTTCAATAACATCTGGCGCGGTAGTCATACTAGCTTGAACTACAGAATTAATTGGAACCATTGATTCTGATGAATTTTTTACCCATAAGTTATCAAATTGAAACGGTGTTTTACGATATTGTTTATCCCCTTGTATAGTTACCCAATATAAATCACCAGACTTATAAAAATAATTAACTAAATTTGGTGCATAATTGGCCTCAAGAGCATTGTATACATCTTGAACTTTTAAACCATAAAATTTTGCTTTATCAGTATCTACACTAACTTTATAGGCTTGATTATTGGGATTAAAAGTATAGTAACTCGTTTTTATATCTGAATTTTTATTTAATATATCTGTAATTTGCCGCGCATAACTTTCAATAGCAAAATAGTCACCATTAACTCTATCTTGAATATAAAGTTCTATGCCATTAGTTGAACTAATGCCATCAATTGCTGGCTGATTATAAGCAATGAAATTTCCTTCTTTAACTTGATTGCCATAACTATTTGCCTGATTAATTAGCTGATCAACATCTAATTTGCGTTTACTCCAATCAATTAAATCTGCGGTAACAGTAGCAACATTAGTTTTAATAGCCCCTGAATGTAATTCATCTATACCAATTAACGAACTAGTGTTTTCTATATTTGAATTAGTTAATAAATGTTTAATATATCTATCGGTAATTTCTTCAGTACTTTGTAAAGATGAATTATTTGGTAAGGTAACTTGAGTAACAAAAAAACCTTTATCTTCATTTGGTATAAAACCAACAGGTAAGAAGTAAAAAATAAATCCAGTTGCAACCAACATTATTAAAAAAACACTCATAAAACTTTTTTTATATTTAATCACTACTTTAACTAGATTAATATAAGCATTTGTTAAGCTTTCAAAATACTGGTTAAATTTACTAAAAAATTTATTTTCAGGTTTTAATTGTTTTTGTCCTTTTAAAAATATTGCACATAACGCTGGAGTTAGAGTCAAAGCAACTATTCCAGAAAGAATTACTGAAATTGCTATAGTAACTGCAAACTGACGATACAATATTCCGGTTAATCCGCCTAAAAAGGCTGAAGGAATAAAGGCACAGCATAAGACTAAAACAATTGCAATTAAAGCCGTTGCTACTTCTTGCATGGTAACAATAGTTGCTTTCTTGGCATTTAATCGTTCGTTATGCATTACTCGTTCAACGTTTTCAATTACTACTATCGAATCATCAACAACAATACCTATCGATAAAATAAGGCCAAATAAAGTTAAATTATTAATGCTAAATCCAGTAACATACATTCCGGCAAATGTTCCAATAATAGCCACAGGAATTGTTAATAATGGAATTATTGTTGCTCTGATTTTTTGTAAAAATAAAAATACCACTAAGATTACTAAAACACTGGCATCTTCTAAAGTTTCAATTACATTTGACAACGCTCTTTTGACAAATTTAGTATTATCAAAGGCAACTTTATAACTAATTCCATCAGGAAATCTTTTGGCCAATTTTTGCATTGTTGTCACAATATCATTTTGCACTTGTAATTGGTTAGCACCAGGATTTAAAAATATTTGTAAACCAATGGTGGGTGTAGTGTTATATTTATTAACAGTATCATAATTAAACGCACCTAATTCTACGCGTGCAACATCTTTTAGTTTAAGAAATTCAACCCCATTATTTTTAATAATTATGTTTTCAAATTGTACTGGATCACTATAATAACTTTGACCAATTAAATTAACTACTAATAATTTATTTTCTTCATCTGGTGGCGCTGTTTGGCCCACTGCAACCTGAATATTTTGATCATTAATTGCATTTTGAATATCAGTTAAACTAATCCCTAATTTTTGCATTATGTCAGGTTTTAACCAAATTCGCATTGAGTAGGTTCTAGCACCAACAATTTGAATATCACCAACACCTCTAATTCTTAATAATTCTGAATATATTGCGCGATTGGTATAATTGCTTAAATAGACCATGTCATGGCTAGCATCGGTTGACATTGCAATACTCATAACCGCATTTTGTGAACTTTTACGCATTGTAACACCAAGATTTTGAACCACTTGTGGCAGCATTGGTAAGGCAGTATTTAAACGATTTAACACATCGCCAATTACAGTATTTAAATCAGTTCCTGTAGCAAATGTTATAGCTAAATTATAATCGCCATTACTGGACATTACAGAGTTCATATAAATCATTTGATTTGCCCCATTGACTTGATCTTCAATTGGAGAGGCAATTGTCTTTTGAATAACTTCGGCATTAGCTCCTGGATAATGCGCAGTAATTGTAATTGTTGGCGGTGCTATATCTGGATATTCAGATAATGGCAACGAAAAAATAGCAACTAGACCACATAAAACTATAATTATTGAAATTACAGAAGAAAATACAGGGTTATTTATAAAAAATTTAAACATTTATAAAACTTTCTAATTTTATAAAACAGTTAATTAACTATCAATATAATCATCTTCACTCTTTAACTTATATTTATTCATAATTAGAACAAAAAAAGCTGGAGTCAATAAAGTTGATAAAAAAACAGATCCTAAAATACCACCAATAATACCATACCCTACTGAATGCTGGGCATTCGCCCCTGCTCCTGATGCAAACACCAAAGGCAAGGTTCCGGCCACAAAAGTAAGTGATGTCATAACAATTGGTCTAAATCTAGTTCGTAATGCAAATATTGCACTATCTATTGTATTGTGCCCTTCATTAAAGTATTGTAGTGCAAACTCAACAAATAAAATTATATTTTTAGCTGATAAGCCAAGAAGTGCTATTAAACTTATCTGAAAATATAAATCATTTGGTTGATGACTAACTAGTAAAATTAATGCTGCACCAAACATTGCAAATGGAATCCCCATCATTACCACTAAAGGCAAGCGCCACATCTCATATAATGCCGCTAATACTAAGAAGATCATTATAATAGAAAAAACAAAAGCATAGGTTGAGGTTTTTTTCGATTGTGTAATTTGATAACTAGTTCCAACCCATTCATAATTATACTGTTTATCTAAATTATCAGCTTCTTGTCTAACTACATTCATAACATCGCCAAATGAAGAACCCCAGTTAGGAAACACTGTTACTTTGGACGAGATATAACCGTTAAATCTTTGGATTACTTGTGCTCCGCGCGTATCACTTATTTTTACCAAACTGGTTACTGGAATTAATGAATCATTGCTATTACTTCTAACATATACATTGCGTAGATCATTTACCGAAGTACTGTACTTATATTCGGCCTCCATTATTACCCATACTAGGTCCTGCATTATATAAGCATAATTGATATTGTTATTACTATAAATTGTTTGAATTGTATTATATAAATCTTTAACATTTACTCCATATTCTTTTGCTTTAGCTACATCAGGTTGAATTGATGTTTGTAATACATTGGTATCTAATGTTTGAAAGGCAACAGCAACTTCTTTATGTTTTTTTAACCGCGCCAGTAATTTATTAACTTCACGCTCCAATGCTTGCGGATCTCCATTAACCCGATCTTCAACATAAAACTCTATTCCACCAGTAGTACTCAAACCACGAATGACAGGTTGGTTAAATGCTTTAACTGTCATATCTCGATTTTTGGCACCAATTTGATTTATATTTTCAATAATGCTATTAGCATCCTCGCCTTTACCTCTACGTTCACTCCAGTTTTTTAATGAGACAAAGAATGAAGCTGCATAAGTTTTTTGGTTACCTGAATCCAAAAAGTCAAAACCGGCAACACTAATGATTGAATTAATTGCTGGATTCTTAGACAATTCCTCAATTACTTGATGAACTTTGTTGTTTGTATCATTTAAACTTGATGATGAGGGTAAATTAAGAGAGGCAAATATTAACCCTTGGTCTTCATTTGGAACAAAACCCATTGGTACTAATTTAAATAATTGAACAGTAATTAAAATTATTACCAGCCAAATACAAATTGCAGTTTTTTTATGATAAATTAACCACTTTGCCATATGTACATACAAATTAGTAAATTTCTCAAATATCACTTCAAATTGATTGGTTTTTTTTACTTTATATTTAACTTTGCGCATTACTAATAGAGTCATTGCCGGAGTAAATGTTAAAGCACATAAACCAGATAACACGACGGCACAGGCTATAGTGACTGCAAATTGTTTAAACATTATTCCGGCTAAACCGCCAAGTAACATATCAGGAATAAATACCACACTTAGAACTAACACAATTGCAATTACCGCGCCAAACACTTCGTCCAAGGTTAAAGCAATAACTTCACGTAATGGTAATTTTGGATTTTCATGGCGCAAACGCTCAACGTTTTCAACAATTACAATTGAATCATCTACCACAATCCCTATTGCTAAAACAAGAGCAAATAAACTTAAAGTATTTAAACTAAAATCAAATATATATAAACAAGCCATAGTACCAATTACTGAAATTGGAATTGACAAAATGGCGATAATACTTGAGCGCCAATTACGTAAAAACACAAAAATAACTAAACCAACCAATAAGAAGGCAAATAATAATGTTTCTTCAACATTGTTTACTGAAGCCTGAACAAAACGAGAATTATCAATAAAGATATTGTATTTTAGTCCATAAGGAAAACTTTTAGCATCTTGTTTTAACCGAGCTTCTACTGCCTTCTTGGCTTCAATTTCATTGGCCCCAGGATTTAAAAATATTTGCATCACGTTACATGGATAATGAACGATTTTACCAGTTTTTTTATCTTTAAAACTAACTTCACCTATAGTGGTGTAATAGTTTGATCCTAGTTCAACTCTAGCTACATCTTTAATTTTTACTATCTGTTGCTTGTTGGCGCGAAGAATTATATTAGCAAACTGTTCCGGCTTGCTATACATTTCATTGCCCTTAATATTTAAAACAATCGAATCTTTGTCTGAACCTGGTGGCGCATCTGTTCGTCCAACAAAATTTTCAATATTTTGATCTTTAATTGCTGATTCAATATCAGCAACAGTTACATTATAATATTGCATTTTATTTGGGTTTAGCCAAATTCGAATTGCATATTGTCCAGTACCAAATACTGAAATACTGCCAACGCTAGGTAATAACAATAAATCATTTTGAACCGTTCGTTGCAAATAGTTACTTACAAATTTAGTATCAATATATGGATCAGAATAAAATGATGCTAATAATAGCATATCTGGAGAACTTTTGCGCGCAACAACCCCTATTTTTTGAACTACCGGTGGCAACAGCGGAATAGCTGCATAAATACGATTTAAAATTTCATTAATAGCAAAGTTTAAGTCAGTTCCAACATCAAAGGTAAGGTTGATACTAATATTACCAACCGCATTAGAAGTTGAAGACATATAAGTTAAACCGGTTACTCCATTTAACTGATTTTCTATTTGCGTTGCCACAACTCTGGCAGATGTTTCAGCATTCGCACCTGGAAATGAAGCACTAATATGAATTGATGGCGGTGAAATATCTGGGAATTGACTTACCGGCAAATTAAATAATGCCACCATTCCACACAAAGTAATAATAATTGATATTACTGCAGCTAAAATAGGGCGACGAAGAAAAACACCTAATTTCATAATTACACTTAAAAAATTATTTATACAATTGATCTAAACTTGGCATTTCCTGTTTAGATTTTGCACTATCCTTATACACTTGTAGTTTTCTAAAATAATTAAAAAACTTATCATCCTTATTTTGAATTTGTTCCATCATTTTTGCTTGCTCAATTCCAGTTTGCGTTTTAATTTCTTGCGCTGTATAATATGCCGATTCAATTAAGGCCGTATCTGGCTGCGATTGCACATTATTATCAGATGCGCCTCTTGCATTAGAGCTTAATGCAGCTAAGTTAATTTGATTAATTGTAATACTAGTAATCACAACACCCAATTGAGTTAAAGAAACTGGAGCTAATAATAAATTATTTAATTGATTTAAAGTAAATAAATTAGTTGTATTTGCCCTATTATTAATAACTTGCATAATATTATTAGCAATTAATTGGTCAAAATTATTAGATTTGGATGTGGCTAAATAATATTTTAGTGCATCAACCACCTGCCATTGCCCAGTAACACTTATTTCAATATTGCTTTTGTTTGCCAAGGCAACATTAGTTGTAACAACAACATTATGTGGATTTAAATCGATAATACTATCTGTTTCAATTAGTGGTAGCACAATATGCAGCCCAGGATTTAAAATATAATTTTTATGTGAAATTTGATTTACAACTACCCCCATTTGCCGTTCATAAACAGTTGTTTCGCTAGCAATTAATAGCATTAACATAATTAAAATAGTAATAATAATTTTTTTCATTTTTATTGCATAACCTCATTTAAATCTCTCATCCGTTTTACCTCGCGACTAAATGCTCTTGAACGAGATGTGGAAATGGGCCCTACTGCCTCATCTGTGATTGCAGGCGCTTGTTCATTTTTACGCAACAATTCAGATAAATTTAAATCTAATAAAGAATACTTTATTTGTGTTACAGGAATAGCCTCTAAAGTGTCAAAATACAGTTGCTCCACAATGGCTTTTGGATTTTTCTTATATTGCGGTAATAATTGATTAAACTGATTTATTTCAAGTCTTGTTTGGCTTAATTTATTTTGCTTATATAAATTTGCTTGTTGTAATAGTTGTTGCACCAACAATGGCTGCGTGCTTGCCGTGGTATTTGACGCATCAGACTCATTAGCTTCACTAATAATCGAATTAATATTTAATTTAACAACCTTAACTCCATAAGTTGCAATATTTTTATTAATTAAGTTTTTAATATCATTAGCTAAAATCGTTAAATTCTGTTGCGTAATTTCATCTTGCGAAAACCCTGATAAATAAACTCTAATTTGATTCTTTACTTTCATCAGCATCGTTTTATCAATGTTATTATTTTGTAGCATTAATTTAGTGTATACCAGCTGAGGATTTATAACTTGATAATTAAATTTAGCATCAATTTTTAGCGAATGCAAATCTCGCGAAAGAATTACTAAATTATTTCCATTAAAATTATTTTTTTTTAAATCAATATAATCTGAAACCTTATTGTCCAAAAATTTAATATCACCAAAAGGAAATGGTTGAGTAAAACCTACATGCATACCATTTTCAACAGCAACAAGTTTGCCATTGGTAAAAATTAATCCGTATTGATTGTCAGCTAAATAATAAAAACCAGTAGACAACCAAAGTAATATAGCAAAACACAAAAGCATCAACGAAAAATTTAGATTAGAAGTTTGTTTTTGTGGCGATGAATTACGCCTTTTACCTAAAAGTAAGCCGATTCTTTTATTTAATTTATCAACAATTTCATCAATATTATTATTTGGCGTATTTTTATTATTGTTTCCAGGGTTCATATGCCACTTTCTCTTCATTCTTTTTTTGCTTTAACCATAGTTTTTTTTCAACAATTGCTTGATGCAGTAAGTTTATACCAAGGTTTTTCTCCGCACTTAAATATACAGCTGTAGGCTCGCCATCGTTGGCATATTCAATTCTTGCTATTAGTTCTTCGCGCAAATCAATTTTATTATAAATAATTAATTGCGGAATTTGAATCGCTTTAATTTCAGTCAATACATAATTAACATCTTCAATTTGTCGTTCTTTTAATGCTTGATTAACATCTACTACATGTAACAATAAATTGGCATTAATAGTTTCTTCTAAAGTCGCCCTAAAGGCGGCAATTAAAGTATGTGGCAAATCCCTTATAAAACCTACTGTATCTGAAATCACCACTTCATTATTTGCATCAATATATAATTTGCGTGACGTTGTTTCCAGCGTTGCAAATAATCGGTCCTCAGCATAAACATTTGACTTGGTCAACACATTAAATAAACTTGATTTTCCAGCATTAGTATATCCAACTAATGAAATTGAAAAAACATCATTTTTTAATCGAGATTTACGTTGTGTTTGTCTTTGTTTAACGGCCTCCATTAATCTTACTTTAAGTGATTTAATTCTTTCTTTAATTAATCTTTTATCTAACTCTATTTGCTTTTCACCAGGACCACCACGTAAACCAATACCACCACGTTGACGTTCTAAATGAGTCCAACGTTTTACTAACCTTGATAGTAATTGTGACTGAACCGCTAATTCTACCTGCAGAATACCTTCACTCCCTTTGACCCGGGATGCAAATATTTGCAGAATAACACTGGTTCGATCAAAAACGGTTAGTCCTAACTCTAACTCTAAATTACGCTCCTGAATTGAAGACAAATTATGATTAATAATAACTTTATTAACATTCAAAATAGTTTTCAACTGTTTGATTTCAATTACTTTACCGCTACCAATGAAAAATTTACTATCAATATTCGGTCTATTAATTTTAACCGTTTCAACTATTGTATAACCTGCAGATAAAACTAATGCTGTTCCCTCATTTACCAAGGCTTCAAATTCTTTATCGCGATTTATATTTACGCAGATAAAAACAACACGATTATTTAATATTTTATTCATCAATAATTTTAATCATTATTGCTTGATTTTACAGGCACTATTGTTGAAATGGCATGTTTATAAATTAATTGATCAACTGTGCTTTTATTATCTTTAAGCAATACTACATATTCATCGAATGCTGAAATAAGACCAGAAAGTTTAATGCCATTGATCAAATAAATTGCAACACTCTTTTGCCCTGATTGCAACTGTTCTAAATATTCATTTTGTAAATTAATCGCTTTTAACATACTTTGTCCTTAATTAATGTTTTGCTTTAAGCGCCTTATGCGCGAACGGATTATCAGCTATTTTATACTCAATTCTTAATGGCGTTCCTACCAAATTAAACACCTTACGAAAAGATCTCTCTAAATATTTAGTATAGGATTTAGCAACGTTTTCAAGGCTATTGCCATGTACTATTATGGTTGGCGGATTTGAACCACCTTGATGAGCATATCGTAATTTAGGTCTAAAATTACCACGATAAACTGGTGGCTGTCTTTTAGTAGCCTCTAATAAAACTCTAGTTAACTTGGGAGTAGATAATTTAATAAAAGCAGCCTCATAAGCTGTATTTATTGATTTAAATACTTCATTAACACCTTTCTTTTTTAAAGCTGAAACATAATTAAATTGAGCAAAGTCCAAAAAGTGTAATTTTCTTTTCATATCTTCTTTAATAATTTCCCGCTGCTCAGCTGTTAAATCATCCCATTTGTTTATAACTACAACTATTGCTTTACCAGCATCTAAGGCATATCCCACAATTGTTGCATCTTGTTCTGCTATATCAAGATGCGCATCTAAAACTAGTACCACCACATTAGCTTCACTAATTGCTTGTATCGCTTTAAGTACAGAAAACTTTTCAATTTTATCTTCAACTTTGCCTTTCCGTCTTATGCCTGCAGTATCAATTATAGTATATTGTTGATTAAATTTCTGAAAGGAAATATTAATGCTATCACGCGTGGTCCCAGCTTCATCAAACACAATAACCCTATCCTCGCCAAGCATAGCATTTACTAACGTTGATTTGCCAACATTAGGTCTACCCACTACTGCAAAAGTAATCCCCAAATCTAATTCTTGTTCTTTATCTGCAACGGGAAAGTTATTTAATAATGCCTCCATTAATTTAAAAACGCCTTCGCCATGGCTTGAAGATATTGGCAGTAAATTGGGTAGGCCTAATTCATAAAAATCACTTATCGACGTTGCTTTATCCATGCCTTCAACTTTGTTAACAGCAACATAAATTGGTTTTTTTAACATTCTTAATTTATTGGCAATTACCTTATCTTGTGGCGTAACACCATTTCTCCCATCGACAATAAAAATTACTGCATCCGAGTCAAACATAGCCTGTTCAGTTTGCTTGGCCATTTGATACATAATTCCACTTTCAATTAATGGCTCAAAGCCACCAGTATCGATTAAAATGTAGTTACGTTTACCTAAATTAGCCTCACCATAATGTCTATCCCGCGTTAATCCCGGCATATCAGCGACTAATGCTTCACGACTTTTAGTTAATCGATTGAATAAAGTAGACTTACCCACATTCGGTCTGCCAATTAAACTAATTACCGGTTTTGCCATTATAATCCTACTTATATCTTAATTAATCTCTGTTGAAACACATTCTTGATCAATTGTTAAATTATTAAACACCACTTGAATATCTTGTTCTAAGTACTTGTACTCAGTATTGCAAAAATCACAAGTTACAGCAATAACCTTATCTTCAGTAATTATACTCATAACTTCTTCAATTCCAATAGCTCTTAACATATTGGCAACTTTTTCATTACTACAAGAACACTCAAAGACAACTATTTCTTTTTCATACAAAACTACATTTTCAGTTGCAAATACTTTACTTAATAACACCTCAAGTTTAAAATCTAATAACTCATGCTGTTTAATCGTTTTTGCCAATAAAAAAATTTGTTCTATATTATTCTCATGTAAATTATCTATATCGGGTAACTGTTGCAGCATCAACCCAACTATTCTGTTCTCAGTATAACTGATTAATACAAGTGAATTAAGCTGCTCCGATTGCTTCATATAATCATTAATTATAACCGCCAATTCTTTATTAGCCAATTCAACAATACTCTGATACAGTTTTCCATCAGAATTAGAGTCTATACTTATAACCAATCTTCCTGACTTAACAATATCTGTATAGTTCAGGCTAGCAATAATACTGTCTTCTTTATATTTTGCAGTGGCCCGCACTTTATATTGGTTAGAACATTCACTTACCACTAAGTCTAAATTGGGTATTTCATGAATCTGTGTAACAATTTTACCATCGAGTTTTATATTTGAAGTAAATAAAATATTTGCAGTTAATAATTCACCCAACAATTGTTTAATCGACGGAGTATATTGTTTTTGTTGTGCAATTTTAGTCCAAACATCTGTTAGTTCAACAAATACTCCTTTTACAGGGATATTATCAAATACAAATTTACGTATGTAATTCATTTATAATTAATTTCTATTCTAAATTTAGCACAACTGTAGTATAAACTTCTTGAACATCATCTAACTCATCAAAGGCATCTAGCATTTTTTGCATTTTTTCGGCATCATCACCCATTAACTCAGTTTCATTTTCTGCCTTCATCACCACTTCAGCAACTTCGGGTTTAAAGCCTTTACTAATTAACCCTTCCTTAATTTCAATAAACTCATTCGGATTTGTAATTACTTCAAATGAACCATCATCATTTGAGACAATATCATCAACACCAAGTTCTAGAGCAATCTCCATTAATTTGTCTTCATTTAAACCAGGAGCAAATATTAATTGACCGCAATGTTTAAATTGAAAAGCGACACAACCATCAGTTCCTAAATTACCACCATGTTTAGTAAAAACATGTCTTACTTCTGCTACAGTACGAGTTTTGTTATCAGTTAAACATTCAACAATAACACCAGCACCATTTATTCCATAACCTTCAAACCTAAGCTCTTCATAATTAACCCCCTCTAACTCACCGCAACCTCTTTTAATTGCACGTTCCACATTTTCTTTAGCCACATTATTTTCTCTGGCTTTTTCCATTGCTAGGCGTAAACGGGGATTTGATGTTACATCTCCACCACCCATTTTTGCTGCAATTGTTATTTCTTTAATCAATCTTGTTGTAATTTTACTTTTTTTCGCATCCGCTGCAGCTTTACGATGCTTAATATTTGCCCACTTACTATGGCCAGCCATAAATAAACCTCTTAAAATAAAATATAACTTATTATATCATACCTAGGTATTTTGCATTTAAAGTTATACACCATCTTTAATTTTGATGGGGCAATATAAATTTATTCCCAACCGCAACGGTTAAATTATTAAATATTAGTTTTTTCTTTGAAAGGTAAGTAGACAATAAACCACAAGTTTGCTTTATTATAATTTACTTGAAACTTCATATATGATTAAATCTATAATAACTTTAAAGTTATTACTAAT
>JAPJMP010000204.1 GCA_026461645.1 Burkholderiales bacterium | reverse complement strand
TTACTCACCAAAATGGTGAATACCTAAGTTGAGTTTAACTATTATGAAATAAGGGTTTATCTGTCATTTTAAACATGTAACTGCTTTTTTTAGGATAATAAACGTAATCGCTTCATGGCGTTTTAATTAACTGTAATTTACTGTGCGATATTAATATTTTTATTTAAAGTTCTCAACCAGGACAGTCTAATACTAGCAATTGATTAAATCCAGTCTTATTTTTAGCTTAAATGCGTTAATTTAATCGTGTAAAATACTTTTTGGCCTAATTATATTGAATCTGAACTTAACTAATTTGTTAAAATAATAATTAGTTAATAATAATGGAGTAGAAAACATTAAAAATAAAATTGTTTATACCTGCAATGAATGTGGAGATATACATAGCAAATGGCAAGGCAAATGTAACAGTTGTGGTGCTTGGAATAGTTTAATTGAATCAATTGCAGAAGAAACCAAAAATAGCAGGTATAATCCGTTAAATAGTGTTACCACTACCACCAATTTATCTAACATATCAACAGTAGCAATCAACCGCATTCAAACAACCATTAATGAATTAGATCGCGTATTGGGTGGAGGATTTGCTGTTGGCTCTGTAATTTTGTTAGGTGGCGACCCTGGAATTGGTAAGTCAACACTGCTGTTGCAAACCATGGATAAATTATCCAAATCCAGCAAAGTACTATATATAACGGGAGAAGAATCAGTTCAACAAGTTGCCATTCGTGCCCAACGACTTGGCATCATTGGCAATGAAAATTTGTTGCTTATGGCTGAAATAGGTTTAAAAACAATTTTGCAAATGATTGAAAGTAAAGAGCCACAAATTGTTGTAATTGACTCGATTCAAACCATGTATACCGAAATGTTACAATCCGCCCCAGGATCTGTAGCTCAGGTCCGCGAGTGTGCAAGTATGCTAACGCGTATTGCCAAACAAAAAAATATTACCATTATAATGATTGGTCACGTAACCAAAGATGGTAGTATTGCAGGGCCTAGAGTTTTAGAGCATATTGTTGATGCTGTTTTATATTTTGAAGGAGATCAACATTCAAATTATAGAATGATTAGAAGTATCAAAAACCGTTTTGGGGCTGTCAATGAACTAGGAATTTTTGCCATGACAGATAAAGGTTTGAAAGAGGTAAATAATCCTTCAGCTTTATTTTTATCCTCATATCGAACTGGAGTCCCTGGTAGTTGTATTTTAATTACCCAAGAAGGAACAAGGCCAATTTTAGTTGAAGTTCAAGCATTAGTTGATAATTCTCATATAATGCCACCAAAACGACTTGCAGTAGGCATGGATAACTATCGTTTAGCGATGCTAATTGCTATTATGCAACGTCATTTAAATTTGCAACTTTTTGATCAAGATATATTTTTAAATATTGTTGGCGGAGTTAAAGTTAGTGAGCCAGCAATTGATTTAGCTGTAATCTTGTCTATTGTATCATCGTTTAAAAATAAAGCATTAGCTCCTAAATTAGCTGTTTTTGGTGAAGTCGGTTTATCCGGCGAAATTCGTACTGTTCAAAAGGGGCAAGAACGAATCAAAGAAGGAATAAAATTAGGTTTTGAAAAGATTATAATGCCTAAAGCTAATTTACCTAAAGAAAAGTATACAGACATTGAATTAATCGCAGTTAGTGATATTAATCAAGTGCTTCAAGCCTGCTTTAATTAAAGCGTGCTATAATTTATCAATAATTAAGGGGAAAGTCAATGAAAATCACATCAATTACAATTGCTAGTTTAGAAATACCTTTAATTACACCATTTATCACTGCAATTCGCAAAACCACAAGCGTTAATGATGTTGTAATATTGCTTAAAACGAGTGATGGCAAAATTGGTTATGGGTCAGCGGCATCAACCCCTGCAATAACAGGTGATAGCATTGAGTCAATTATTGCCACCATTAAAAACATCATTGCACCCAATTTATTAAATAAAGAAATTTATGCTTTAAGTGAATTATTATATTTTACAAATAATTGCGTTAAAGCTAATTCTTCTGCCAAAGCTGGAATTGATATTGCTTTACATGATTTATTTGCTCAATATTGCAATTTACCGTTATATAAATTTCTTGGAGCTAGAAGCAATAGCATTACTACCTCAATAATGATTAGTTTAAAAGAGGCTAACGCTATGGCACAAGATGCAACAAACTTTATTAGTCAAGGTTTTGATACTATTAAAATTAAGCTTGGTGTAGATGCCATAAGTGATATTGAACGGGTAAAACTAATTCGACAAGCTGTAGGCGATAAGTGTAATCTAGTGGTTGATGCCAATCAGGGATGGGACTGCAAAATGGCGTTCCAAATTATTAAAGCAATAAATATCTACAATATTGCTTTTATTGAACAACCAGTCAAAGCTAATGCTATTAATGATTTATCATTAATTCGCCATAATGTTGATAATTTAATAATTGCTGATGAAGCATGTTTTTCTAAAGAGGATGCTTTAAATTTAGCAAAAGCATCTGCTTGTGATGGCATTAACATCAAATTAATGAAAAGCGGCGGCATTAGAAATGCAAATGCAATTTATGATATTGCAACAGCTGCCAATATGAAAATTATGGTGGGCTGTATGTTAGAATCACCAATTGGCATTGCTGCTATTGCCAGTTTTGCATTAAGTAAACCAGATATTTATTTTGCGGATTTAGACCCATTGGCTTTAATAAAAGAAAATTATATTATTGGTGGTGCTCAATTAAATAAAAATAAAATAATATTAAGCCAACAACCAGGTTTAGGAATCCAGGGATTTACACAAGGGTTAACCTATTTATATGAGGTGAAATAATGCATTATACTTTAACTTTTTGGTGGCAATTATCAAGTTTAGCTTTAATAATTATTTATGCCGTTTTAGTTTTTAAAAATGTGGAGCCGTTAGTCGCAATTTTAATTTGCGTAATTTTAGGCTTCTTATTAAATAAATCTACCCCTATTGCAGTTGGTGCAAATCTAGAGCAAGCTTTGAGTGGATTTTTAGCTTTAATCGGTTTTATTATAATGTTAGGTCGGGGATTAGGCGAAGTTTTAGCAGAAACCAAAGTAAGTCATACACTGGTTTATAAAATAGTCTATGGCATCGGAATTAACACCCAACGTAAAGTTAAGATTGGTGTTATTATTTCATCCATTACCATTGTAGGTGTTCTTGGAACATTAGCCGGTGGCATAGCAATTTTGGCGCCAATATTAAGACCAATAGCTGGCAAAGTTGGTCTGAATAAGCCAAGTCTAGCAGTGTTAATGCAAGCTAGTGGTGAAGAAGCCTTAATCTTAGGTCCTTTTGCTCCACCTGTTGTGGCTCTTTTAGGTGTTAGTCATATTAGTTACATTTCAATGCTACTTTATGCTTCAATTCCAATTGCTTTAGTTACCATTATTACTACTTGGATTATAGCCGGAAAATTACAACAGCAGTATCCTAAAGAAAAATATAGTTTAAATCTTAATGATAATCAGTTTGTACCCAATAAACAACAAAATATAAGTACTTTAATCTTCATTTTTGGGTTTGTTTTTTGTGTTTGTTATGGTTTTATATCTCATGCTAAAACATCTTATGTGATTTTTGTTATGTTGTTTTTAGCTATAGTTACTGGCTTATGCGGAGGACTTAATTTAAATAAAATTGTTACTTTAATTATAAGTGGTATGCAAAAAAATCTTAATTTATTTGTTATGTTTGTATTGTTAGATCCGATGCTAAGTTTAATTCAACAAGCTGGTGGATTTAATGCTTTAACCGCACTTCTAACTCCACTTGTTGATTTAGGTGGTAAACAGATTCTTCCCATAGTAACTGGACTAACTGGTGCCTTTGGTATGCCTGCTGCATCTGCTGCAGTTATACAATTATTAAGCAAACTTTTTTCTCCAGCTGCAATTGCGTTAAATCTATCTACTCTAACTTTTGCTTTTAGTATGCTTCTTGCAACGCGAATAACGAACTTTGCTTATCCTGGCCCCAATATGTTTGCCGCAATGGGATTTGCTGAAAGCACCAATTTAAAAGCCATGATCAAAAATGGACTTACTGTTACTTGTGTACAAGTAACTTTTTTAATTATTTATAGTATGCTATTTGCTTAAATCGTTATATATAATGTAAACCATAACTCACTCACATGCAGAAAAATAATTAAACTTAGTATTACTAACATAGTTATTATTGTCAATGCGAAGTAAATTTTACTTTACACTATCTTTTGTCAATTTTATTTAATTTTATCTCAGCATCTAAGATAACTTTGGGGAAACATAAAAATTTAATTCTGTGACATATCCTTAATCTTGTATATAGTACCAAATCCATATTTGCCTCCACCAAATGAAGTACCATATAAATTACCTTTGCTATCTTGTGTTAGAGCGGCATGAGGATATTGGCCATCTATTTGATTCTCTTTAAAAGTATGCAAAATTGTTTCTTGGCCTTGAGGTGTTATTTTAAATACAACCCCTGAATTATCTTTGCCACCGCCAAATGTAGTACCATAAAATGCACCATCCATGCCTTGAATTAAACCACTACGGGGGCTTACACCATCTGTTTGATTTTGTTCAAATTTATGCAAAATTGTTTCTTGACCTTGAGGTGTTATTTTAAATACAACCCCATTACCCGAATCACCTCCTGTAACGGTAGTGCCATACAAATTACCGTCGGAATCTTGGACTAAACTACCCTCTGGGTTGCTTCCATCACCACCAATTTGGAAACTATATAAAACTGTTTCTTGGCCTTGTGTGGTAATTTTAAATACGTTCCCAAGATTTTTGTTACCACCCCATTCCGTGGTACCGTATAAATTGCCATCATTACCGTATATTAAAGTAGATAATGGAAAAGCTCCATCAGTCTTCCAATGAAAGCTATATAAAACGGTTTCTTGACCTTGTGGGGTAATTTTAAATATTGTGCCACAACCAAGCCCATCATTGCAATTAACATCACCTCCAGTTGTCGTTGCACCATAAAAATTACCATCTTGACCTTGAATTAAACCAGCATCTGGAACTGTTCCATCACTGCCGCCTTGAAAATTATATAAAATTGTTTTTGCGCCTTGTGGCGTGATCTTAAACACAGTACCGCAACCACCATCACAAAATGAACTACTGCCACCACCTGTAGTGGTTCCATATAAATCACCATCAGCACCTTGTACCAAACTAGCATCAGGTATAATGTGACCTGAAATTTGATCCACCGTCATAGAAGTAATTAAGGTAAAATTTTAATTATTTTATGGAGAACGATTATGGTTAAAAAAACAAATT
>JAPJMP010000203.1 GCA_026461645.1 Burkholderiales bacterium | reverse complement strand
GGCTTTTCCAGAATAATTGTAGAATCAATATTATTGATACTATATCCAGTTTCATCTTTTACTTTATTGTAGGCAATTTTTAATAGTTCACGGCTATTAGCGTTTTCATATTTATTATCACTATCTGGAAAAAATTTACCAATATCGCCTAAAGCAGTAGCTCCAATTAGCGCATCAATAATTGCATGTAACAACACATCGCCATCAGAATGACCTACACTTCCTAAAGCATTTGGAATTTCAACTCCTGCTAAAATTAATTTTCTAGAGGCTGACAATTGATGTAAATCAAAACCTTGCCCTATTTTTAACATAAATCTTCCAAATATTCTTCGGCATCTAAGGCTGCCATACAACCAGTAGCGGCTGAAGTAACTGCTTGTTTATAAATCATATCTTGAACATCTCCGGCGGCAAAAACACCAGGTATTGAAGTTGCAGTAGCATGACCATTACGGCCACTTTTAGTTACAATATAACCATGATCTAACTCAAGTTGATTAGCAAAAATATCCGTATTAGGTTTATGTCCAATAGCAATAAAAACTCCATGAACACTTATAGTTTCTAATGCATTGTTACTACCTTTAATTCTAACAGCATTAACACCCGCATCATTACCCAATATTTCATCAATTTCACAGTTGAGTTTTAGCTCAATTTTTCCATCAGCAACTTTTTTATTAAGTCTATCAATTAGAATTTTTTCAGCACGAAATTTATCGCGTCTATGAATTAAAGTAGTTTTACTGCAAATATTTGATAAATAAAGCGCTTCTTCAATAGCTGTATTTCCACCACCAACTACTGCCACCTCTTGATTCTTATAAAAAAACCCATCACAAGTAGCACAGCCTGACACACCACGACCTTTAAATTTTTCTTCTGATTCTAAGCCTAAATATTTAGCACTTGCCCCAGTAGCAATTATTAATGCATCACAGGTATATTCAGTTGTTGCACCAAATAGTTTAAAAGGACGAGTTTTGAGATCAACCTTATCTATTTGATCAAAGATAATTTCTGTACCATATTGTTGCGCATGATCTAAGAATCTTTGCATTAATACCGGACCTTCAACGCAACCGGATAATTCAGCAGGCCAATTTTCGACATCAGTTGTAGTCATAAGTTGCCCCCCTTGTTCCATTCCAGTAATGATAACTGGTTTCAAATTTGATCTTGCAGCATAAATTGCTGCAGTATACCCAGCTGGGCCTGAGCCAAGAATAATCAATTTATGATGTAATGACATTAATATTTTTCCTTTTTTATTTAATTTCCGGCAATGTAACATTAATTTCTAATAAATCAATATTATCTCTTTTTTCTAGATGAACTTTTAAATCATCTGCATTAATTTTAGTATATTTAGCAATTACTTCTATTAATTCGTTTTGTAATTGACTTAACCATTCAGGATTGTTAGCTTTTATATTACCGTCATCATCGATGTTTCTTTCATGAGCTAAAATTATTTGTAATCTCTCCTTAGCAACACCGGCCGTTGTTTTCTTTTTATTAAAAAAAATATCGAATAAAGACATTAACGGGCTCCTTTAAAGAAACGTTTTAAAATACCTTTTCTTTCAACCTGAGTAAATCTTAACTCTTTTTCTTCACCTAAAAATCTAGCAATTGCATCAAAATAACTTTCAGATACAGAAGAGCCTTTAAGGTTAATAGCTGGATTTCCTGTATTAGATGCTTGAAGTACATCTTTAGATTCAGGAATAACTCCTAACACTGGAATGCGTAAAATATCTTCAATATCCTGAATTGAGAGCATCTCACCATTTTCAACGCGTTCAGGGTTGTAACGCGTAATTAATAAATGAGTTTTAATTTTTTCTCTGCCATCTACTGCACGTTTTGATTTTGAAGCTAATAATCCTAAAATTCGATCCGAATCTCTAACTGATGATACTTCCGGGTTTGTTACAACTATCGCTTCATCAGCGTGATATAAAGCAAGAAACGCACCTTTTTCAATACCAGCAGGAGAGTCACAAACAATATAATCAAAATCATTAGTTAAATCATTAATAACTTTTTCCACACCCTCATCGGTTAGTGCATCCTTATCTTTAGTTTGCGAAGCAGCTAAAATAAACAAGTTATCACAATTTTTGTCTTTGATTAGTGCTTGATGGAGTGTCGCATCACCATTTATAACATTGACAAAATCATAAACAACACGTCTTTCACACCCCATAATTAAATCTAAATTGCGTAGTCCAATATCAAAATCAATAACTACTGTTTTATGTCCTCTAAGCGCTAAGCCAGTTGCGATGCTAGCTGACGTTGTTGTTTTACCAACTCCGCCTTTTCCAGAAGTTATTACAACTATTCTTGCCATTTTTACTCCTAAATAAATCACTATGTTAAAGGTTCAATTATAATTCTATTTTTACTATCTAAATAAATCATTACAGATTTGTGCATTATATTAGCGGGTAATTTTTCTTCTATAACTCTATATAAACCACCAATTGAAATTAATTCAGCATTAAAACTGGTTACAAATATTCGCGCTTCCTTATTTCCAGTATTACCAGCAATTAACCTTCCACGTCCTTCACCATAAATATGAATATTACCGCCAGCAATAATTTCTGCATTATCCGAAACAAATTTAGTAATTATAATATCACCAGCATTTTCAACTTTAATTCCACTTCGCACAGGTTCTTCCAGTATCAAAGATTTATGCTCAATTGTTTCAAGCTTATTATTAATTGGTAAATCAATAACCGGAATTCCATATATTTCAGAAGTAGTTATGCTATTATTGGCTAGTATTGCCTGAATTTTAATTTTTAGATCATTAGTGATATCAACAAT
>JAPJMP010000202.1 GCA_026461645.1 Burkholderiales bacterium | reverse complement strand
GTTTTTATATTTGATGCAGCAACTATTGCTAAACCAAATTTATCTGAACCATCCATAATTAAATATAGTCTACAAAAAAAACAAAAATTTTGCACTATGCAAATAATTTGCCAAGCACGAGCAAGTGTTGAGGATTTTTATCAATTACGAAAATATAATGCAGCCTGGACTAATGCAGATTATTTAAATGATGCAGGAACTGCAGCAGTACAAACATTAACTAATGCTTATCAAAATGGTTTGAACCCAAATAAATATCACGTTGATGAAATTAATAAAATGCTCGCTCAACTAGATTCTGATAATATTTCCGATGCTCAAGTTGATGATCTTTTAGCCAGTTTAGATATTTCGATTACTGATGGTATGGCCTTATATGCGCATGATGTTTATTATGGCACTTTAGATGTAAAGAAAATTTTTCCATATTGGGTTAATAATAAAAAATCAATTAATATTACGCAGGAATTAGAAGCAGCGGCGAAAGATCCAGATGGTACAATTAAAAATTTAGAGCCCAAATTTCCTGGGTATGCAAAATTAAAAAAAATGCTACTTGAGTACCAAGCAATTGCCAATGATGGAGGCTTTCCGTTAGTATCTGAGAGTAATGTATTAACTATTGGGGATAAAGGTGATGCGGTAAAAGATCTACAACAAAGGCTATTAGTCAGTGGTGAATTGGCGCAAAATAATAAACCAGGTAAATTTGATAGCAATTTGCAACAAGCTGTGATTACTTTTCAAGATAATAATGGACTTTATGATGATGGAATTGTAGAGAGCCAAACATTCAAAGCTTTAAATACTTCAGTTGGTGATAGAATTAAACTAATTGAACTTAATTTGGATAAAATGCGTTTATTACCGCAAGATTTAGGACCTGATTACTTATTTATTAATTTACCTTCTTTCTCGTTAAATGTTGTGCATAATGGTAAGCAATTTATAAATATGGAGGTTGCAGTAGGAGGAGTTGAGCACCCAAGTTGTGTACTAAATAGTCAGATACAATATTTAGTATTAAATCCTTATTGGAATATTCCAGCACATATTGCACAAGATGAAATCTGGGTAAGTGTTAAAAAGAATAAAAATTATTTAAAACAAAAACACGTGCAAGTACTTAAGAAAAATAATCGTGGTGATTATGTGCCAATCAATGTGGATAAATTTAATTGGAATACCATTAGCGTTAAAGAATTTAATAGTTATAGATTTCGACAAGAACCATCGGATGAAAATGCCTTAGGTAAGGTTAAGTTTATGTTTCCTAATCAGTGTGGAATGTATCTACACTCAACTAATGAATCCGAGTTGTTTGATGCCTATCAAAGAGATTTTAGCCATGGCTGTGTTAGAGTTAATCAACCACTTAATTTAACCACTTTTATTTTAAACATCCAAAAGCAATGGTCAAGTGCCAAAGTTTCAAGTATGTATCAAAAAGACTTTAATAAAACAATACATTTAGTTAAACCGTTCAATCTATATTTATTTTATTTGACCGCTTTGGATAATGATAGTGGTTGGGTACAGTTTAGAAAAGATATTTATGATTTGGATAAATCAGCTATTAATAACTATAGCGTAAATTTACCACCATTACATAATAATTAAGATAAGGAAACTATTGTGAGTGATGCTTTTTATGAAGATATGGATTTATTAGTTAAATTTGCCAATTTAACTAATAATAAAGCCAAAATAGTCAAGGAATCGCGAGAATATTTAAAAGAAACAATTACTTTGGTAGTAAAAGAATTAAATAAATTAATTCGTTTAAATAAAGAAATTGATTCAATGATTTCAAATGCACAATTTTTAAAAAGCATTGAGTATAATCAAATGTGTACCCAATCATATAAGTTGTTTCAAGAAATACATTCAATGCCAATTGTCAGACAGTTTGAATCCTTAATTGAATTAATTGATTGTAGTGATGAAGAGTTAGCTGAATTAGCCGATAAATTTATTTATTTAATTTATATTCATGAAGAAGATATTAAAGCCAGACAAAGTATGGCTTTTAGCTGGCTATATAGTAAATAAATTATATTTCTGAATTATTGGGGTTTATGCTTTCCCACTCATAACAGGCAGGGCATTGCCAAAAGAAAGTCTTAGATTTAAAATTACATCTACCGCATCTATAATTTGCTAGCTTTTCGTTGTATCTAATCAAAATTTCTTTGATTAAAATTGCTCCATTTTTTACTGAATCATTAAAATCATTATGATTCATATAGGAATCAATTAAAAGTGCCGCAGTTTTAGAATTTGGTTGCATACGCAGGGCATGGTCCAAATAATCAATTGATTCTTCGATGCCATCATAATTTAATAATTTATTCGATAATGATTCTGCAAGATTAAGGTTAGGATAAATTTTAGCATAACCTTTAATTAGGGTTAATCCCTCCTTAGTTTTATCAAGGTTAATATAAGCTTCAAATAAATTATTAATAATCATAGGAATATATAAATAATTTTGTTTTTCAATTAGTTGCCAGGTAGCAATAGCTTGAGAATATTCGTTTTGTGCAAAGTAAATTTCACCAATTAAGATATTAGCACGAACACATTTGCGATTGATTTCTAATGCAGTATTTAAATGTTGTAACGCTTTTGCATAATCCGATTTAATTGAGGCTTCTTGTGCTAATTCACAATTAAATTGGGCGACTTCAGTATGATAATTATAATCAGAGCGCGCTAGCTTTTTTGCAGTTTCAATAGCATCTAACCAATTTTTATCCTGTTGATAAATATCTAACAAAATATCTTGCGCAATTGTAGAATATAGTTCGCTCTTAACTAATTTTAACAGTAAACTTTCAGCACGATCAACTAAACCTGCTTGCTGAAAATCTTTTGCCAATTCAAGGCGCACTTGATCTTTTTGCTCAGTAGAAAAAAGATACTGTGAGTTTAAAAGTTTATTATGTAATTTAATTGCTAAATCATTTTCACCACGATTGCGATATAATTTACCCAAACTTAGCTGCAGTTCGATAATTTGTGGTTCTAATTCAATAATGTCGCGAATGTGATCACTGGCCACCCCTGTTTTATTGTCAATTAATGCATCAAAACTATCAAAAATTCTACTTGGTAATGTTTTTGCTTGTTTAATGACAGTTTTCATGTCAATTCTGCCGGCTATCCAACCAAAAGCAAAAAATAGCGGAGTTACTAAAAGCCACAATACTATTATATTCAAGTGTATATTCCTTAATCGTTTGATGAATGCGGTTTGCGCGCATTGGCTAAATCAGATTGAAGCAATTTAATTTTAGCTCTTAATTCAATATTATTAAAAAAACTATAAATTAATCCAATAGCCATTCCCAGTATAAGAAAACCAAAGCAAACCGCAATTAGAGGCAAATTCCATTGATAAATACCTATTAGG
>JAPJMP010000201.1 GCA_026461645.1 Burkholderiales bacterium | reverse complement strand
GGTGGTCACATTTCAGTTAATTATACAGTTTATTTTTTAAATGAGATTTTTTATATGCATTTATTAAATTAATTTTATCTGTAGTAAGATTATACTTATCCGGTTTATCAAGAAGAATAGCTTTTTTATATTGTGGTATTTCTGCTATTGCTACTTCCTGACTAGCAATCTGCATCAAATAATTTTGTACTTCTAATTGGTTTACACATGCATAAGAAATTTGATGTACAATTAGCAAATTTACAAACATAATAGTTTTAATATCACACATTACTGTCAACGCCAATAAAAACAAATTCAGTTGGGATTGTATCATATAATCTGTAATATGTAAAGTTTTTTAAACTATTTTAATATTTATTTCTGGTTGACTTACGGATTGACTTATCTTCCATCACCTTAGAGTAGATATTTTTTAGTGCTTTCTACATATCAATATATTAGTTACTCACTTGCGCTAATTACTCATTCGAGTAAATAATGCAAGTGAGTAATATACGTTATTAACTTTAATGTGTATAACGCTCGTACTCTACTCACCCTAACTAAAAAACTTTCCAACTAATCTACCATAATAACGACCGTATAGATGAAAAACAAACATGGTATACTCTTCCTCCCAGTCACCAACTCTCCGTAACTTCATTAGCACACCTCAGCTATTTGCGTACATTACACATATATGCTGTATACGTAAAATACTCATATGTGTAATGTGCTCTCATATGTATAATACTCTGAATGCTCGCTATACGCTTTTGCGTACTTTACTCATAAGAGTAAAGTACGCAAAATATTATTATACTCAGTTGTGAATTGATGTATAATGCGTAATATGCGCCTTTGAGTGTTATACGTATAATATGTAATTAACTCATGTGAGTTAGTCTTATATAAAATTTAAAATTTCTTGGAGTAAATACATGCAGATAATTTCTATTAGTAATCAAAAGGGGGGTATTGGTAAAACCACGACGACACAAGCAATGGCTTCTGGTCTAATGCAAAAGGGCTTCAAAGTACTTCTAATTGATTTAGACCCTCAATATAGCTTATCTTTAGTAAGTGGAGCTAAATTAGGTGAATTATCTATTTATGATGTACTTAAAGGCAAAGAAAACATTAATAATGCTATACAAAAAACAGCTTTAAATATCGATATAATTCCCGCCACTCTATTTCTTGCAGCAGCAGATTTAGAGTTTAGTCAAACAGGGAGAGAATCATTGTTAAAGTCCGCTATTTCAGAAATAAAAGAAAAATATGATTATATTTTAATAGACACTCCACCAGCCTTAGGAGTTTTAACTGTAAACGCATTTACAGCATCAGATAAAATACTTATTCCAATGGAAGCAGACATGCTAAGCACTCAAGGATTAGGGCAGCTAATTAATACGGTCAATCTAGTCATTAAACATTGCAATCCTAAATTAAAAATTGATGGGATTTTATTAACAAAACATAAACAACGAACAAGACTAGCTCAGGATTTCAGTGATACTATTGATGAATCAGCTAAACAGCTAAATTCAAAAGTGTATAAAACTAGAATTCGGGAAAGCGTAAGCATTCGTGAAGCACAAGCAAACAAAGAGGATATTCTTAAATCACAGCCGAATGCAAATGCCCAAATTGATTATATTAATTTTGTAGAAGAATTTCTAGGAGCAAAATAATCATGACAAAAAAATCATTTAAACAACAAAGTAATGATGCTGTAATGAATTTTATCACAAAGCCAGATGAAATAGAACAAGATAACTTAGATTATAATGCTAAATCTGAACCAAAAGATACACAACTTGATAACTCTGAACACTTAACTAAAGTCTTAAAGAAACAAAGAGTTAATTTGTTTATTGATGCGGATATTTTTGAACCAATGAATATCCTGATGGATAAAGACCGAACAAATATAACAAGGTATATTAACCAATTAATTAGAAAAGACGTAGATTCAAGACAAGATGAAATAGAAAAAGCTAAAGAATTCTTTTTAATTAAATAAGTAAATTGTGCGCATTGCACTCAGTAACGTACATTACTCAGTTAAGATTATTACTCATGTGGGCAATATGCTCATATGAGTAAGTTGCCAAAAAGAGTTTATAGTTCTAAAATCATGTAACCTTATAAAAAACGAAGGCGTAATTAATGGAATTTGTTGCATCAATAGATATTGATAAATTATTGAACTTAGGTGAATTAGAAAAAATAGAGTTTAAGTCATCATTTAATGATGAAGCCGTAGAATCCATAGTAGCATTTGCGAATACTAACGGTGGTGTAGTTTTATTGGGGTTTAATAATGACGGTAAATGTGTGGGAATTGATTTAGGAAATAAAACATTAGAAGATATAGCGGAAAAGATAAAAAACACAACTGATCCACGTCCTCAGATATCAATTTTACCCATGCAATACCATCATAAATCAGTTGTGCTTATAACAGTAGAACCAGTAATACTAAACCCTATAAATTTTAGGGGAAGATATTTTCGTCGTGTTGGTAAAACTAATCAACGTATGAGTAATGATGAAATTATACATCGCTTAAGTTTAAGTAATGACTTCAGTTGGGATTCTTACATTGAATCAACTTCTAGTTTAAGTGATTTAAACACAAATCAAATTAACACATTTGTTGACATGGTAAGAAATACAGGCAGACATCCAGTGCCTAAAAATGTCTCTGATTTAGATTTTCTACGTAAAATCAATCTGATTATTGATGATAATCCCACAAGAGCAAGTCTATTATTATTTAGCAATAATCCAGAAAAATATTTTGGATCTGCTTATTTAAAACTTGGTAGATTTCGTTCACCAACATTGATTGTGGATGATAGAGAAATACATGGAACTCTTTTACAGCAATTAGATGATACTATGGGGTGGTTTAGGGAAAGATTACAGACAGAGTTTGTTATTACTGGGAAACCACAACGTGACGTAATATGGGAATATCCATTAAATGCCATCCGTGAAGCTGTAGTAAACTTACTTTGTCACAGGGACTACAAAGGGTTGGCACATAGCCAAATCAGATTATATGATGACAGATTAGAATTTTGGAATGATGGTGGTCTACCAATTGGATTATCTACGGAAATGTTGTTTGTTGCACATAACTCTATACCACGAAATAAAATCATAGCTCAAGCATTTTTTTATGCTGGCTTAATTGAAAAGTGGGGAAGTGGTACTAATCGAATAACAGAAGAATTAATACATCAGAATCATCCATTGCCACAATTTACCTCGGATAATGGCAAATTTCGATTATACTTTTATCGAGCGATATTGCCAGAAGTAGAAAAATATGTTATTAAAAAATATTCTGAAGTGTTAAATGTACCTATAGATAACATTGATAGAGAAAGTCAATTTTTGAAAATTGGTGGTGGTGATAGATTAATGGAAAAATTAGCAGTTCAATTACAGGTTCAATTTAGCTTTATTAAGGTTTCTGATATATATAAGTTTCCCAGCAT
>JAPJMP010000200.1 GCA_026461645.1 Burkholderiales bacterium | reverse complement strand
CTGTAAATATAATAATAATTATCATCGTTTAAATTTTGAATAAAAAAATTATGTTTAATTAATGCTGTATCAATAAATATACTGTTGAATTTGATTAGACTACTAGATGGTGCCCCCGACGGGAATCGAACCTGTAACTGCCCCTTAGGAGGGGGCCGTTATATCCATTTAACTACGGAGACAATTTAAAAAATACTAATTGTTCAAAATTTTAAGCGCCTCTTTTATTCCTAAACTTATATCCGTTATGCTTAGTGGCAATTGTTGCATTACTTTATTGACATCTTTATCGCCATAGCCTAAACTAAGTAGTGCATTAGCAATATCATTTCTTAAATTCTTATTAACTAAATTTGTAGCTGATTTAGTTTTATCATCATTACCAGTTAAAAACGTAACATAGTTAAATTTACCCTGCAGTTCTAGGATCATCCGTTCTGCCATTTTTTTGCCAATTCCAGGAGTCCGACATAAAGTGGTTATATCTTTATGCTCTAATGCCAATTGAATTTCATCCACACTTAGAGTAGACAAAAGTGCCATAGCAATTTTTGGCCCAATGCCTGAGACCTTAATTAGTATTCTAAAAGTATCGCGCCTATCTTCATGAAGAAAACCATATAATGCATGAGCATCTTCGCGAATAATCAAGTGAGTGTATATTTTGATTGATTGCTGCAATAAACAATTAATATCCGCACAATCAGGAATTGGTAAATCAACCTCATAACCAACACCTGCAACATTTATTAGTATCTGCGGTGGTTTAATAGCTATTAAGTCACCGACTAAGCATCCAATCATTATTTACCCCAAACAATATTATTTATTAACCGGAATTACCGCACCTTTATATTGCTTTAAAATAAAGTTAGTAATTGCTTTTGATTGCAATGCTTTAGCTAAAGCTTTCATTTTAGGCAAATTTAATTCATCAGGTCTAACCGCAACTATATTGGCATAAGGACTTCTTGCATCTTCAGTAAAAATTGAATCTTTAACTGGGTTTAATTTATCTTCAATTGCAAAATTTGCATTGATAGTTGCTAAGTTTACTTGTTTTGAACTCAAAACTCGAGGCAACATTGCCGGATCCAATTCAATTATTTTAATGTTATACGGATTAGATAGAATATCATATTTTGTCGGAAATTCAATATTAGGTTTTAAAGTAATTATTTTATTCGCCTGCAATAATAGTAAAGCTCTCCCTTCATCAGTTGCAATATCAGATACCCCTATTGTCATTCCTTGCGGTAAATTACTTACTTTTTTAGTTGCTATAAATTTTTTTAATCTATCGTCATTGCTAGCATAAAGCCCCATTGGTTCAATATGAACTGCTACTAATTCAACTAAATGACTACCATGATCTTTATTATATTGCTGCAAATAAGGCCAATGCTCAACATAATTTGCATCCATTTGTTTTTGCTCAACCACCAAATTTGGTTGAATATAATCTGTAAACTCACGAATCTGTAAATCAATTCCTTCTTTTTTTAGTATAGGCTTAACTTGTTCCAAAATTTCAGCATGCGGAGTCGGTGATGCTGCAATAGTTAGAGTCTCATCCGCAGCTGCTATATTAGCTAAAATAGTAGCACTAAACAATCCAATAACAATAGGCTTAAATATTTTTTTCATATTTTTTTACTCAATCAATAAATTGTTTTATATGCTTACATACTTATTCTGAAGCTGACAGCACTGCATTTTATACCGGCTAGATAGTAATAAAATCAACAACTAAACAATCAATTTTTATTTATTTATTTACCGGAACTACCGCACCTTTATATTGCTTTAAAATAAAGTCAGTAATTGCTTTTGATTGCAAAGCTTTAGCTAAAGCTTTCATTTTAGGTAAATTTAGTTCATCAGGTCTAACCGCAATTATATTGGCATAAGGACTTCTGGCATCTTCAATAAAAATTGAATCTGTAATTGGATTTAATTTAGCTTGAATCGCATAATTTGAATTAATAATTGCTAAATTTACTTGTTTTGAATTCAAAACTCGAGGTAACATTGCAGGATCTAATTCAATTATTTTAATATTATACGGATTAGATAGAATATCATTTTTTGTCGGATATTTAACATTAGGTTTTAAAGTAATAATTTTATTAACTTGCAATAAGAGTAAAGCTCTTCCTTCATTGGTTACATCATTAGGCACTCCAATTGTCATTCCTTGTGGTAGATTACTTGCTTTTTTAGTTGTTACAAAATGTTTTAATCTGTCATCATTACTAGCATAAAGCCCCATTGGTTCAATATGAACTGCTACTAATTCAACTAAATCACTTTTGTGGTCTTTATTATATTGCTGTAAATAAGGTAAATGCTGAAAATAATTTGCATCCATTTGTTTTTGCTCAACCACCAAATTGGGTTGAATATAATCTGTAAACTCACGAACCTGTAAATCAATTCCTTCTTTTTTTAGTATAGGCTTAACTTGTTTTAAAATTTCAGCATGCGGAACTGGTGATGCTGCAATAGTAAGAGTTTCATCAGCAACTGCTATATTAGCTAAAATAAGGGCACTAAACAACCCAACAACAATGGGCTTAAATATTTTTTTCATATCATTCCTTTTACTTAATCAATAAATTGTTTTATTTGCTTACATACTTGTTCTGGAGCTTGCATCGCTATATTATGGCCACTTCCATCAAACTCAACTAATTTAGCATGCATAAATTTCTTACTATATGCTGTAGTCATATTGGGTAAAAGTATTTTATCTTGCAATGGCACCATAAACAGAAAACTAACTTTAGACTTTTTAACATTCTCTAAAGTATTTGGATCATTAGCCCAAGCATTCATAGCAATACTTTGATTAGCACTAACTTTGCCGCCTGGGAATAATTTATCTTTAGGTTTAAATAAATTATTTTTATAATAACTTAATTGTTTTGGACTATAGTCATACAAATTATTATAAAACACATAGTTTAAAATATCATTATAGGTTCTTAATGGAGCAATAATTTCACTACTATCAACATCACTTGGCATTGTTGGTTGATTATCTACAGTTAAAGGCGAAATTAATACTACCTGCTTGATTTCAGCATCTGCATCATCAAAAGCAATTTGTTGCGCTACAGCACCACCCATAGACCAACCAATAAATACTGGGTGCTTACTCTTTAATGCTTGACTTAAAGCAAAACTATCAGCAGCCATAGCCCTAATACTTGAATTACTATCATTTTTAATGTTTGAATTAATTCCATAATAATCAACTAACACTACTTTATAATCTTTAGCTAAACAATTAACAAATGGTTTACTCCAAAAATTACTCGTTGTGGCATATCCAGTTAATAAATAAACAGCCTTACCACTACCGGCTTCATAATAATGCAATTGATGGTTATTTACTTCTATAGTATTACTGCTCCAGCTAGTTGCAAAACAATAATTTACCCCCAATAATAGTGCGATAAATAACACTTTAAACATTTTTTCTAATTTCATAGAATTAATTCCTCAAATCACGGTTTTTTAAATAAGCCAACTAATTTATCACCAATTAATTGTATTATTTGCACTAAAACAACTAATAAAACTACTGTAATAAGCATGATATTAGTTTCAAATCGCTGATAACCATAACGAATTGCCAGATCGCCAAGTCCACCACCACCTACCACTCCTGCCATTGCAGTATAAGAAACCAAAGCAATTGCAGTAACAGTTAATGCAGATAGTATATTAACAAATGTCTCCGGAAGTAAAATATGCCAAACAATCTGCCAAGTTGTAGCCCCATAAGACTTAGCCATATCAATAATACCGTTGTCAATTTTTTGCAAAGCATTTTCTACTAATTTGGCAAAAAAAGGAAAAGCGCCAACAATTAATGGCGGAATTACTCCCTTAGCTCCCAATGAAGTTCCAACTAATAATATAGTAATTGGCATCATCATAATTAATAAAATAATAAAAGGAATTGAGCGCAGCACATTCACAATAAATGATATTATAGAATAAATAATTCCACTTTGTAATATATGTCCTCTTGAGGTTAAATACATTACAATTCCTAAAGGCGTACCAATTAAAGCACTAAAAAGAACCGAAACACCTAGCATCCATAATGTATCTATTACTGCTTGTAATATTTCTAACCAATCAACATTTGCAAAAAATAATTCCATTAATTTATCTTCATCTAAATAATTTAATATTATATCACTAACTTATGCTCAAATTGTAATAATTGTGGGAGCATTAGCACTAACATAGTGGCGATTTAAGCAAGCTACATTAACACATTTGGTGGCACCAATTTGAGCCGTACCATACCTCTCATGAATATGCCCAAAAATACAATATTTAGGCTGTACCCGCTCAATTGCTTTGAACAATTCAGGGCAACCAGTATTAATACCATTAAAGGTACAATCAAGAGTACCTAACGGTGGCCCATGATTAACAATGATATCAACATCATCTTCAATTTGCTTATACAGTTGTTGGCGTTGCTTCAAAGGCCACATAAAGGCCCAATTAAAAAATGGAGTTGATATAGGAGAACCCCATATTTTTATTCCAGCAATTACTCTAGCTTCATTCTCTAAATAAATAACATTATCCGGAATAATAATACTATCTCTATGCTGCTCCATACCAGAATCATGATTCCCTGCAACCACTAATTTATATTTATAATCAAGTGCACTAAACCAGGTAAAAAACTGATTAATTTGCGCTAATGTCCCATTCATTGTAAAATCCCCAGCATGAATAATCATATCAGCTGCGGGTAAAGCTATTTGTTGGTGTTGACAATGAGTATCTGATATACATACTATTTTCATTGTTATTTTTCTACTTGTAAAATTACATATTTATTTAAGTCTTGTGCTAAGTCTTTTTTATTTAATACATGATGTAAATAATCCTCAATGCTACCTCCACTAATAGTTGTAACTAATTGATGGTGCTTATTTGACATTTGAACTATATTTTGATCCTTTTGTTGCGTAATTAAATAATACGGCGGCACAATTGTAGCTAGTTGTTGTAAATCATCCACTTGCTGATACTGGTTGTGACTATATAAATTTAAGCCTAAAATGTCAATATCATAACCCACTAATTTAATATTGGTATCACGATTTAAATAAGTTGCAATTTGATAGCCTGCATCATATTTAACATAGCCAGTTCCATTCACTAATGTTACAAAAACAAACACTAAACAGATAGTTATACTTGGATAGTATAAAGTTTTGCTATACTTATTTTGAGATCTTAATTTAATAATTAAGATTATACCAATTACAAGTAGCGCTTCCATTAGCCAAATTGCACTACCACTTAATACTAATGGCGTTAAAATTAAAACAACTAGCAGTAAGATCGCACTAATAATATTTTCTATATAGTAAATTTTAGTTAGGCTGCTTGCTTGAGTAATATTGATAAACCAATTGGCACAAATTATACTAGCAAACGGAAAAATAATATTCGTATAGTGATCAACCTGAAATTTAGTTAAACTAAATAAAATAAATGTAACAAAAAAAGAATTAAATAAAAACACATTAGCTACTGATTTAACTCTAAATTTATTAATTATCAACTGCTTAATATTCGTAACTAGCGCGGCAACAAACATTGGCCACCACGGTAAATATGCCCACAAAAAAGTATGCACAAAAAATAACTCATGCCAAGGCGGTGGATTAGAACTCATAATAGGCCCAGTACCAAAAAATCGGCCAAATTGGCTATCCCAAAAATACCATCTTATCCCTGAGACATGATTATGTCCAAAAACTATTTTTTGCGGATGTAAATCAAATTGTACATATAAGGCATAAATCTCAGGTGCAATAAATATAAAACAAAGTGCTAATGCCATTAACCACTTAAAACTAATTAGTTTTTTTATTTGGCATTGATAAATCCACACAGCAATTAAACCACTAGTGATGGTTATTATGATAAAAATCCCTTTAGTCATTAATGCTAATGCGGTAAATATAGCACCAAGAAGCAAATATTTAATTTTACTATTTCTATCATATTTGAGCCAATAGTAACAAGCCGGCATAATTTCACCAATTAAATAAGCCTCAGCTCTGACATCAATAGCAGACAACATTAAATGAAAAGCACAAGAAGTAAATAAAGCAGCTAATAGACCAACTTGTTTGCTATACCATAAGCGACTTAAGCGATAGGTATAATAAATGCCGCATAAATTGAATAAAAAACCAGGCAAAATATAGGCAACAGAATTAATACCTAAAAGTTTAAACGCTAGAGCGGTTATCCAAAAGGGAAAGTGTGGTTTATCTAACCAGTCATGATTGAGTAAAACTAAATCTGTCCAATTATTACTGCTAACAATGTGTTTTGCAATACTTCCAAAGTATGGAGAATAACTACTTTGCAAGAGCGGGAAAAACATGCCTAGACAATTAATTAAAACAATGCATATAATCATTAATTTTAGATATAAATTATTCTTTGTCAGCATATGTTCTCCGCCTGTTATATTATTTAATTAAAGTTACGCTATTGGGGTTCCAGTTAATAGTTTTACCCTTAGCATTATAGCCGGTAATACTGCAGTTAGATATTCCGCCAGGGTTAATTGCTCCCACATCACACACAAAAACACTATAGATGCCAACAACATATGCTGTTTTTTGCTGTTGCGAATTTTGACTAAAAGTAATATCATTAGCCAACCATTGACTAAATTGACCTTGCGAATTAAAGCCAGTTGGCGTGCAGTTTAACAACTCTCCTTGATTATTCACATTACATTGATATAAGTAACTATGATCTGAAATATAAGCGTAATAACCGGGACCTTGTGGGCTAAAAGTAATATGATTTGGATGCCAGGTAAAAACTTGTTTATTATAATTAGTTCCGGTGGTATTACAGCCAATTAAATTGGCGTTAGTACTAATTTGACATTTAAAAATTTGCGTAGTTGCTGCTATATAAGCATATAAGCGATTGTTTATTTGACTAAACGTAATTCCTGTTGGCAACCAATATTGTTTCTTTCCAGTGCTACTGGTACCATTGCTTGCGCACTGTTCTAATTCATGTTGACTATTAACATTACAGCGATAAATATTACCCAATGTAGCAATATAGGCATACATTTGCTGATTAAACTTTATTATTTTTAAATCAAATGGAACCCAATTCATTAATTGATCTTGCGCATTAAAACCTGTAGCATGGCAATTAACTAAAGCATAATCAACTAATTCGCACTTATATACATTGTTAGTGCCAACAATATAAGCGATTGGCTGTTGATTTACTGTGCTAAATTCAATATCATTT
Source organism: Burkholderiales bacterium (assembly GCA_026461645.1). Taxonomy (GTDB): domain Bacteria; phylum Pseudomonadota; class Gammaproteobacteria; order Burkholderiales; family UBA11063; genus Aquella. The sequence continues at coordinate 1,539 of JAPJMP010000200.1, read as the reverse complement.
GGTGACCACTGCATAGCTTGGCCTGCAGCATCCTTGCCTACTATAGCACAATTAATTAATTGTTTATCGCTTGCAATTTCACATTTAAATAATTTGGCATTGCCATCAGTAATAAAGGCATAATTAGGATTAGCCACAATTTTAGTATAATCTACGTGAACAACTGGAGCATTGGCTGCAACTATTGTTGGTGCTGGTGCTGGTGATGCTGTGATTGCATGCGGTGCCTGAGTAAAGAAATTACTACAGCCACTTAAAAACAATAAGCTAATTAAGCTAAAACGTAACAACATCATACAACAGGCAAATCTAAATAAAGTTTAATTAAGTATTTTACCATTTTACATAAAGTTAAATAGTGATTTACAGTATAATTATCAATATTAATAGAGATTTTTAAGAAATATTCATGGATTTAATTGCAGTTGCCCCCATGCTAGATTGGTCAGATCGGCATTATCGTTTTTTTATGCGCCAAATTACTCAAGCTACAACATTATATACAGAAATGGTAGTGGCGGATGCGATAATTCATGGCAATCAGCAGAAATTATTGGAATTTAATAGTGCTGAACAGCCAGTAATTGTTCAACTTGGTGGTAGTGATCCTAAAAAACTACAACAAGCTAGCAAAGTTTGCCAAGAGTATAATTATGCGGGAATTAATTTAAATGTTGGTTGTCCATCAGACCGAGTTAAATCAGGTAATTTTGGTGCATGTTTAATGCAAGATGCAAATTTAGTTGCCGATTGTTATAGCGCGATGCAGGAAGTAGTTACAGTACCAGTTTCAATTAAGCATCGCATTGGACTTAATTACAATAATGATTATGGGTTTTTACGTGATTTTGTTGGTAGCATTGCCGCTCAAGGTTGTACTAAATTTATCGTGCATGCACGTAATGCTGTTTTAACTGGATTATCGCCAAAGCAAAATAGAGAAATTCCACCACTAAACTATGAATATGTTTACAATTTAAAACGTGATTTTCCGGGCTGTGAAATTGTAATTAATGGCGGAGTTAAAACTATTGTTGACATTGATTCACATTTAAAACAGGTTGATGGCGTAATGCTTGGTCGTGAGGCATACTATAACCCATATTTATTTAGTAATTTTGATCAGCTGTATTTTAAGCATCAAGCCAAAGCAATATCACGCAAACAAGTAGCTGAGCAAATGCTACCTTATTTATACCAAGCACAAAAGCAAAATATAAAATTGCACCATATTACTCGACACATGATAGGTTTATTTCATGGCTGTCGTCAAGCCAAAATCTGGCGTTACCAATTGACCAACGGCATAATTAAAACTAATGCCATTGAAACCTATACTGAATTATTAAACATTATGGATGAGTGTTAGTACTTTTATTCTATATAGCAACTTGGTTTAAGTTTGGTTATATTGCAGCAATTGATGCATAGCGCTTCTAAATTCATTAGCCAAACTATAATGCTTGTGATTAATTTATTTTGTAGTTATGACAATACTTAAGCCGCTGTAATATAAGGTAAAAAATTATAATTATAAAT
>JAPJMP010000199.1 GCA_026461645.1 Burkholderiales bacterium | reverse complement strand
CTATATATGCTTTATCGGTTGATATTGTTAGTTTTTTAAAATTAAGAATTGATGTCTTTTACTCTATCGTGCCTATTTTTTCTGGGAATGTAGGTTAAAGTCTTCTCGCGCAAATTGTATAATTTTGTATGCCTTAATAACAAAATAATGTATAATTTAAGACAATAAATAAATTATTTCAAGAGGAACACACTATGGCAATTAAAGTTGCAATTAATGGTTATGGAAGAATTGGTAGATGTATATTAAGGGCATTATTTGAAAATAATAGAACCTCTGAGATTGAAGTAGTAGCAATAAATAATATAGGAATTAATTTAGCAATTAATGCGCATATTACTAAAAATGATTCGGTGCATGGTTATTTTAACCATGATGTAACTTATGATGCAGAGCATTTAATTGTTGATGGGCATAAAATTAAATTTATTGAACAAAAAGATCCTAGTCAATTGCCGTGGAAACAATTAGGCATAGATGTAGTACTTGAATGTTCTGGAGTTTTTACCTCTAAAGCCAAGGCCAGTGGGCATTTAACCGCTGGAGCTAAAAAAGTTTTAATTTCAGCTCCAGGTGGTGATGACGTTGATGCCACGGTTGTGTATGGCGTTAATGATCATATAATTACGCCTGATATGACAGTTATTTCTAATGCCTCTTGTACTACTAATTGTCTAGCACCAATTGCCAAAATTCTTAATGACAATATTGGGATTGAAAATGGGTTAATGACAACCATTCACTCTTTTACTAGTGATCAAGTTTTATTAGATAATTATCATAGCGATATGCATCGTGCACGGGCAGCAACCTTATCAATGATTCCTACTAAAACAGGTGCAGCAAAAGCAGTAGGTTTAGTAATTCCTGAACTTAAAGGCTGTCTTGATGGATTAGCGATAAGAGTACCAACACCAAACGTTTCTTTGGTTGACTTAACTTTTAGTGCTAAAAGACGAACCAGTGTTGATGAAATAAATACTTTAATTAAAAATGCGGCAACAGGTAAATTAAGTAAAGTTGTTGCAGTTAATGATTTGCCGCTAGTTTCGATTGATTTCAATCATAATTCTCATTCTTCAATTTTTGATGCTTCGCAAACTAAAGTAAATGGAAATTTAGTTAAAGTTTTTAGTTGGTATGATAATGAATGGGGCTTTTCTAATCGCATGTTAGATACGGCACTTGTTTTAGCTAAGAAATAAGAGAAAACAATTATGACAAATCCAATGATCAAAAAGACTAAAATTATTGCCACAATAGGTCCGGCATCTTCTGATAAGTTGATTATTGCTCAGTTAATCGAAAATGGAGTTGATGTATTTCGCATTAATTTTTCTCATGGAACTCAAGATGATTATCGCCAACAAATTCAAAATATCCGCTCTGCCGCAGATGAGCAACAAAAAACCATTGCAATTTTAGGTGATTTGCAAGGGCCTAAAATTAGAATCGCTAAATTTAAAAATGGCAAAATTAATTTAAATAATAACGATAAAATAATTCTCGACTGTAACTATAAAGATCTTGGTGATGAGCATATGGTGGGTGTCGATTATGTTAATTTAGCTAAAGATGTAAAGGTTAATGATATTTTATTGCTTGATGATGGCAAAATCTCCTTTGTCGTTGAGAGTGTGGTTAAATCACAAATTCATTGCGTAGTTAAACAAGGTGGAGTACTAAGTAACAATAAAGGAATCAATAAATTAGGTGGCGGTCTAACTGCCCCAGCATTAACGACTAAGGATTTTGCTGATATTCAGTTTGCTGCAGAAATGCAATTAGATTATTTAGCTGTATCGTTTGTTCGTGATGCTACTGATGTAATTTTAACTAGAAATCTTCTTGCAACTTATAATGCTCGAGCTTCTATTATTTCAAAAATTGAACGAGTTGAAGCAATTCAAAATATAGTTGCTATTACTAAAGCATCAGATGGAGTAATGGTGGCGCGTGGCGATTTAGCTGTAGAAGTTGGTGATGCGCAAGTGCCAGGACTACAAAAAAAAATAATCTCTTGTGCACAAGCAAATCATAAATTAAGTATTGTGGCAACGCAAATGTTAGAATCAATGATAGTTAGCCCTGTAGCGACGCGTGCTGAGATTTCTGATATTGCCAATGCTGTACTTGATGGTACTGATGCGGTTATGTTATCTGCAGAGACAGCCTCAGGCTCCCACCCAGTAATCGCTGTAGCAACTATGGCAAGAACGTGCATTGAGGCAGAACGCAATCGAGATATTTCAATTAATTTAAACTTTACTGGACAAAAATTTGACTATATTGATCAAGCAATTGCAATGTCAGCATTGTTTAGTGGTTACCATTTACAAGCTAAGGCCATTGTTTCGCTAACCACCTCTGGCATTACGGCTTTATGGTTATCTAGAGTAAATAGCGGCATTCCTGTTTATGCAATAACCGATTCAATAAAAGCAGCGCGTCAAATGGCCTTATATAAAGATGTGCACCCAATATACGTTTCAGCTAAAGCTAATAATACTGATGATATGTTTAAAATAGCGCAAAACACTTTAAATAAATTTAATATTCTTAGTACTGGCGATTTGATTTTACTTACAATGGGAAGTAATTTACATGAAGTTGGGGGCACAAACACTATGAAAATTATTAGATGGTAATTTAATTTTTTAGTGGTATGCTAAAATGAATATATGATTCATTGGTTGTCCGCGCATTATTATAATTGGCATTAGAGTATTGTGTGTTTGTTTTACAGACTACACCATTGCCATGTGCTTCAGGTTGACAGATTTGTGCTAAGGCCAAATAATTTATAATACAACAACAAATAAATAAAATAGTTTTCATATTAATCACAAATTTATAAGCTAAGACACCATATTCTAGCATCAGCAACGGTTTAAGATAATTATCAGACACATAGTGTGAATTGCAAAATCGGCAAACTTAAGCGTATATATGTTATAATTATACTACTTTATAGCGATTATTATGGATAAATATGCAACAATATAAATTTAATTTTATTAAATTCTGTTTAGAAAATGATGTTTTGAGGTTTGGTGAGTTTGTTTTAAAATCTAAGCGCATTAGTCCATATTTTTTTAATGGTGGCAACATAAACACTGGAAAAGCTTTTGTTAACTTAGCCAATTTTTATGCCAGTTGTATAAGCGAAAACTTCACATCAGAAGAATATGACTTATTATTTGGACCAGCGTATAAAGGAATTACTCTTGCTACCTGTGCCGGAATAGGTTTAGCGCAACAAGGATTAAATGTCCCTGTTAGTTATAATCGTAAAGAAGTAAAAGATCATGGCGAAGGTGGTTTAATTGTTGGTGCTAGTTTACAGAATAAAAAAATTTTAGTAATTGACGATGTGATTACTGCAGGAACTACTATTAAAGAAGCAGTAGGCATAGCCAAGGCACAACAGGGTAAAATTATTGGCATTGTTATTGCCCTAAATCGTCAAGAGATTGGTTTAAATTCTAAATTATCAGCAATTGAAGAGGCAGAATTAGAATTTAATCTTAAAATTGCATCTATTATTTGTTTTGACGATTTATTAGAATTTATACAACAGGACGCATCTTTAACTATGTATATCGATAAAATGTTGCAATATCGTACACAATATGGAATAAATAATTAATTATTTAAGGGGATTATATGAAATTTATTAGTTTAGTTACGGCCTTATTGGCTTCAGCTTTTATTATTAGTTGTAGTACTGATAGTACAGCAAAAATACATCCGGTGAAAAAAATTGTCGTTTATGAAGTAACAGACTATTATAATTCAATTTGGTTTGCTAATAATACCGATAAAATTAATGAAGATTTTGATTTAATTTTAGAACTTAACGCTAAATATTTACAACAACATCCACAAGCAATTGTACAAATTCAAGGTAACACCTCAGAAGTAGGCAGTAATGAATTCAACTATAAATTAGGTCAAAATAGATCACAAATGGTTAAAACTAAACTACTAGCACTAGGTGTAGCAGAAAGCCAAATTGAAACAATATCTTTTGGTGCAACTCGTCCTGTTATCATGAAGCAGTCTGAAGTTAGTGTTGCTACTTTTAATCGCAGAGCAGATATAATTTATATAAGTGGTGCTCCACGCTCTTATTATGTTGCTAAATTACCAATTGTTACCACAGATAATCAAAGTTTAGATTTTAATGCTTTAAATATTATCAAAGCCGAACCGGCATATAAAATATTTAATAATAATTTAAAAAATACTGCTAGTATGGTTAAATTAACTCCTAGCATGAAAATTGATAGTGAATCACCTGCTATTACTGCAAGTATCGCTGCTGAATCGACACTACCAGCAATGAATAATACGCCGGAAATGGAATCAACACCAGCGAATAGCAACGAAAGTACTATTTAATTTATTTAACCACAGATGCCAAGTAAATTCTTGGCATCTAGGTATATTAATCAAAAATATAGCCAATTTTACGTTTAGCTGCATCAAATAATAGTTCACTGTCACTTACTGCAACATGTTCATTTTTCTTACGCCAAGTTTCATATTTAGCTGCAGTACTTTCTATAATCGCAGGCTCAGGCTGTGCAAGTTTAACTCCAGTTGATCGACTTAATATATGAAGTTTGCACGTTGCTTCCAAATAATAATGAAACCAAAAGGCATCCGTTATATTACTACCAAAAGTAATTAAGCCATGATTTTTTAAAATTACTGCATTTTTATTGCGTGCATCTTTAATTAATTGACTTTGTTGGCTATCATTAATAAATAAAGTTTTGAACTCATGATAACCAATTTTATTGTGAAACATCATAGCGATTTGGTCAAGCAATAATAATTCTTCATCTTGATTGGATACAGCAACTCCATAGGCAGAATGAGTATGAAATATGCAATTAATTTCAGGGCATTGGCTATAAATAGCACGATGAACCATGGTTCCATTTTGATTAATAGAAAAACCAAGTTTACTAATAAGTATATTCCCGTTAAAATCAACTTTAACTAAATTATCTGGTGTTATTTCATTAAAAGTCAAACCAAATGGAATAATTAAAAGAGCCTCTTCATTTGGCACACGTACCGATAAATGGGTAATCATTAAATCACACCAACCATAATGATCAAAAATATGATATGCATAGGCTAATTGTTTGCGTAAATTGTCTTCAGTTACAATTCTGGATTTAATTATATTAGACTCTATTTGTTGAAAAGTTAAATTCTTCATTATATTTCCTAACTTGCTGCCGCAGCATGAGATAAACTTTAATCAATGGCAAAATTATTTACATCGTAATTAATTTTGTTTGATTTCCGCAACTTTTGATGACATAACTACAGAATCGTTTAAATCAATGCCGATGCCAGGCAGTTCTGGCGCCTGCATATAACCATTTTGGGGTTGATAATCTTGAATACAAAGTTCGCGATTCCAACTTTTCAATGCATAGGTATGGTGTTCATGTATATAAAAATTAGTTATTGCCGTCTCCAGATGCAAAGCAACGGCAGTAGCCACAGGCCCACCACAAACGTGAGCTTGAACCTGAATATCATACATTTCAGCATAATCACAAACTTTCTTGGTTTCAGTAATGCCACCACATAAACCTATGTCTGGTTGCAAAATATCAATCGTTTGGTTTTCAAAATAAGGGCGCATGCCATGGCGAAAAAACAAGCGTTCACCGGCAGCTAATGGAATATCAAGTTTTTGTGAAATTTTATCATGTAACTTGCTATTTAAATAATTAACTGGTTCTTCCATAAAGGCGCAATTGAATTTTTCAGCAATATTTTTTCCTACTTGAATTGCCGTTGTTGCACCAAGTAAGCTGTGACATTCTAAAAAAATATCTACATTATCGCCAACAGCATCGCGAGTTGCCTTCATGCGAGCACTAATCATTTGCATTAAATCAGTAGTTAATATTTTAGTTAAATCATAAATGGTATTTGCATTATTGTCGTAAAACATGGGGTTTACTTTAACTGCTGTATAACCTTCTTTTAAGGCTTTTTCAGCGGCTTTGGCATAATCAATTGGTTTGACTAATTTACGAGCATCGCTGTCCCAATCAAATTGCAGCTGACTGGCATAGGTTCTAAGTTGCGAATTTACTTTACCACCCAACAATTGATACAATGGTACGTTAAAATATTTAGCTTTTATATCCCACAAGGCAGTATCAATAGCGGACATGGCAGCAAAAAATACTGCATTGCCAGCAAAAGCCCAAAAGCCTTCTCTATACATTTTATTCCATAATAACTCAGTTTGCAATGGATCTGCTCCGATAATCCGTGCTTGGGCTATTTCATTAATCATATTCGCTACAGCACTATGCCCCCAATCATAAGCTAATCCTGCTTCACCAACTCCACTAATACCATTATCAGTATGTATTCTTACAAATACTGGATGCCATTGTTGCCGTTGTTGACATAATATATCAAATATTTCAATTCGTTCAATTTTCATAAGTATAACTTTCTTAAATTATGGTGTAGCCACCATCGATAGCAATTCGCGCCCCGGTTAAATATCCAATCTTACTAGTTTGCGTTACAAAAAATGCCATTTCGGCTATTTCAGTTGCATTACCAATTCTACCAATAGGCTGACATTTAGCTTCATTAGATTTAATTTCAGCCAATGGGGTATTAGATTTATCCGCATAATTCTTTATTGCATTTTGATACAATGGTGTATCAACCGTACCTGATGCCAAAGAAATTACGCGAATATTATCTTTGGCATAATCAGCAACCAAACTCAAAATTAAACCTTCGGCGGCTCTTTTGGAGGCGATATAAGCACTTGAATTAGGTTTGACAATTACAGTTTGGTCGGAACCAATAAAAACTATTGTTCCACCATGTTTTTTTAACGATGGTAGCAGACTCTTTAAAATATAGAAATTTACCTCACAATTTAAACGCATTAAATCATGAAATTGTTCAATCGTTGTTTCTTCAATATTTGCGGCTAAATGTTTTCCAGCATTTGCAATAATTGTGGAAATTTGATAATTTTGTTGCACTTCGTTTAATGTTTGCTGCAACAACTCAAAATTAGTCAAATCCAATTGATAATGCTTATAATTATTCATTTTATCAAAGGTCGAATTGATTTTAATATCTAAATTAATTACCACATAGTTGTTTTGCAAAAATTTCATGGTAATAGCTTCGCCAATTCCAGAAGAACCACCGGTGATCAAAAGTGTATTAATATTTTGCATTATGTTCCTTGTATAGTCCTTATTAAGGCACTAATTTTATATTAAACTACAGACAAAAATAGTTAAATATTGATTAAGACTAAATTTTATGCTAAGTTTTAAAAAAGAGATTAAACGCATTGGCATAAAAAATCTGATTTTGTTCTTCAGGTAGTTTAATTAATTGTTTAATAAAATTATACCAAAAATCGTAATCAGAGGTAAAAGAAACTGGAAAATTTGAACCATATAGCATTCTGGCTACAGGAAAACGCTGTAAACATTGTTGCATTGTGTTTGCAAATATAGCTTCAGGTTGAAACATATCGATACCGGACAGTTTTAAATAAACATTAGGCAAATTTGCAATGAGATCTAATGCTTTTGTCCATAGTATACCATTGCTATCATTAATATCTTGCCATAACGGCAAAAACATATGATCAATTACAGTAGTAACTCCGGAGTATTTTAGTGGTGCAAGCAAATTTATTAATTGATGAGGAAATATTTGGCAATTAAAAATTAATTCATTATTAGCTAAATAAAGTAGATTATTGCCAATATTGCGATTACTGGATAAATCACGATTGCACGGGTTATATTGACTCTGTTGCTGATAGGCTAATATGTGTCTTATGCCCACAACTTGGTCAAAAGTTTTTAATTTATTTATTATTGCAGCAAACCTTAATGGTGCCTGAGTAATATCTACAAAAGCAATATGTTTATAACTACCGTTAATCTTATTCATCTCTGTTGCTAGCCATTCAATTTCTTGTACTGGAGAAATATTAGCATCATGTGCTTCAATATGAACAAATTGGTAGTTATTCTTGGTCCAAGGTAAATAATTACGGTGTAATTCTGCTCGTGGTTGATTTAATACCCAAGAATTTATTTTATTATTTAAATCCCAAAAATGAATATGCGCATCTATAACATTCATAGTAATTATTTAATCTTTGTTAATAATGCTGCTCCGTAAGTAAATCCAGCACCAAAAGCGCATAATGCAATTTTATCTGCCTGTTTTAATTCGGGCAGAGCCTCAGCCATAGCAATAGGGATGGTGCAACTAGAAGTATTGCCATATTTGGCAATATTACTAAAAATAAAATTTTTAGGTAATTTTAATTTAACTTCAATTGCTGAGGATATTCTTTGATTGGCCTGATGAGGAATTATAGCAGCTATATCTTTTAAATCAATATTGCTTTCATCACAACAAGTTACTACCGATTGGGCCATAATTTTAACCGCATTAGAGAATAATTGTTTTCCTTTCAATTTGATTCCATCTTGAGGATTTATGGGAATATTTAAAACATCGCCACATTCGCCAATTGCTGAAATATTAATTTTATCAAGAGTAGCTATCGCCTCAGTTAAATGATTTGCGCCAGTAACAATAGTAGCACTGACAGCATCGCCAAATAAAAATGCCGTTTCGAAATCTTTCTGATTAATTCGGTTAGATAAATTTTCAGCAGTAAGTAGCAACACTCTTTCATTGGGTCGCGAAGTTAAATAATCATATGCATTTTGCAACGCATATAAATAGCCACTACATGCGGCACTTATATCATAGGCACTTATTGGATATTGACCATAAATATCATACAATTTGGCTAACACTAAGCAAGCTACCGATGGCGATTGATACATATCCGGAGAAGAGGTGGCACAAATTATACAATTAATATCACTTAATTTTAAATTAAATTTTTCTAATATTTTATGTGCTACATCTGTTGCAACATCCACCATATTTTCATTGGCACTAAACCAGTATCTTTGTTTAATTCCGGTTACCCGTTCAATATCATCGACATTTTTATGCGGAAAATTTTTAATAATCTCTTGGTTAGATACTGCTCTTGCACCAACACGAAATAGTGGTTCGCTCACACCGACGCTGTTAAAAGTTTTATCGCATGGAGTAATTGCTTTATTTTGATGGGGCTTACGTGTCAATACCAATTTCTTATGCTTAACAATATTCACTAATTTTTCTTGAGTTTGAACTTTTAAGGCGATTAAGTTCCCGCCAACTAAAGCAGTATCACCTTTAGCTACAAATATTTGATCAACTATACCATTTTTGGGAGATAGAATTTCTCCGGCAGATTTGCTAGCCTCTATATCGACTAAAATTTGCCCTTGACTAACTACATCACCGACTTTAACATGAATCTCATTAATAACAACACTTTCATCTGATGGGCTAGCACCAATGACTTCAATCATTAATTTAGAATTATCTTCAATAATCTCTTGATAATTAATTTCTAAATCTAGCATTTCTGCTACTGCAATTAATATCTTATCTACAGATGGCAAAACCTCTAATTGATTAGCAAAATTACATGGGGTGAAGGTATCACTTTTAGTTATGCGTTTAACTTTTAAGGTCACTTTGGAATTCTCAACAATGGTGGCAATAATTTCGCCACCAACACCACAAGTAGCATTATCTTCATGCACCACTACTAAATGACCGGTTTTATTGGTTGAAGTAAGTATAGTATTGACATCATAGGGTTTAATTGTACGTAAATCAATTACTTCTGCCTCAATTGCTGTAGAGGCTAAAATTGCTGCGGCATCGTTACATAAAGCCACAGTATTTCCCCAACCAACTAAAGTAACACTTCGACCAGGACGCACAATTCTGGCACTACCAATTTGTACCAATTGCTTATGCACATCATAAGAAGTTGTTTGTTCGATTCCATTTGCATTTAGTAATTTTTTGGGATATAAAAATACGCTAGGCCGGCCAGATTTAAAGGCAGCATTTAACATTCCAGCAGCATCTGCAGCATTTGATGGCATAAATACATCTATTCCTGGAATATGTGCATAGGTTGCTTCATTGGTTTGCGAATGGAATGGCCCCAAACCAGGACGGTACCCACCGCAAGCCGCAAAAATAATAACATGGTTGTTCCACGCACCACCTGTGCGCCAATACATTGTTGCTAATTCAGAACAAATTTGATTATAGGCTAATGGCATAAAATCAACAAATTGAATAAAAGCAACAGGAATTTTACCTGCCAAGGCTAAGCCTGAACTTAAACCAACAATAGTTGATTCAGTAAGAGCGGTATTTATTACACGTTGAGAGAATTTAGTGGATAAGCCACGAGTAATTCCAAATACATCTCCTTTATCATCTTCAATATCTTGTCCAAGCAATATTACATTGGAATTAGTGCTTAATTGATGTAAAAAAATATTTTTCATAGCCTCTAGCATTGTATAGCGCTGTTGTTGATTAACATCCCCTCTATACTCATATTTAATATTTGTTAATTCTTGAGTTAAAGGCTTAGATGCGGTAAAGGTTGCTTGCGGTTGCAAGCCTTTACGGGCTGAGGTTAAAGCTTTTCTTACCTCCTTAATTGTTTCTTGTTTTATTTTTTCTAATTCCTCAACTTTAACCCCAGAGGCAATTAGATAATTATAGCTTTGAGTAATTGGGTCATTATTTAATGACTGCAAAATTTGTGCTTCAGTACGATACAAAGCCTGATCATCTGCATTAGAATGATTATCTAGGCGGTCCACATTAAAAACCACTATTTGTGCCTGACGCGTACTGCGCATAGTATTAATAATTTGTTCTAGTTTAGATAATTCTGGCAATGGATTAATACCATCAATATAAGTAATTGGTAAATCATAAAATGAATTTGCATTTTTACCATTAGGTAAGGAAAAGAAAGTTTTCCCTGTTGTTGCAGTCGAAATTGCATAATTATTATTATGAATAAAAAATAATATCGGGAGCGAATTTCTTTTGGCCTCAGCAATCGCCTCTAATACCTCTCCTTGTTGCGAGGTTCCATCACCAATAGCACATAATACGATTGGATTGTCTGGATTTTGTTTTATTGCCATTGCAATCCCTGCTGCTTGTAAGGCATTATTGCCAACCGGACCGACAATACTTAGAATATTGTATTCTGCAGCACTCATATGTGATACCATTTGGCGCCCAAGCGAATGTGAATTGGTATTACATAGGGCACAATCAAAAAACATTTTATTAGTAATTCCTCGCGCTAGCATTAGAGCTTTGTCGCGATAATGACAGTGAAGATAATCACTTGCTTGCAAAAACTTGCTTAAAATAACACTACCTTCGTGCCCTTTACTTGAGGCCAGAAAATTAGCTTCACCACTGTTAACTAATTCCACTTCAACAACATCTGACTCGCGTGAGGCCAGCATATATTTGTATAGTTGGATTAATTCAACAGTATTATATTTTTTCATTAAAGTTGCCTTTTAAATCTATGCCTTATTATGCGCTTCAACACAAGCCAATGCTACCATATTGACAATTCTACGTGCTGATGAGATATTACTTAATATATGTGCTGGTTTTTTTAGTCCAAGCAATATTGGGCCAACAGTTACCCCGTCAGATGAGGACACCCGAAGTAAATTATACGAAATATTTGCTGCTTCAATATTTGGCATAATTAATAAATTTGCTGCGTCGGTTAAATTTGCATTTGGCATAACTTGTTGTAAAATTGCTGGTACAATAGCGGCGTCACCATGCATTTCTCCATCAATTTCTACTCCTGGAAGTTGCCCCTCCAATAAGTTCAAAACATCCCTCATTTTTTGAGCACTAGGTGAGTTTAAATCAGAACCAAAAGAACTATGAGATAATAACGCTACGCGGGGAACGATACCAAAACGTTTAATCGTCTCTACTGACATTTTGGTAATTAATGCTAATTCTTTTGCCGTTGGATTGTTATTAACAAAAGTATCGGCGATAAATAAACTACCACTAGGTAACATTAAAGCATTAACTGAAGCGCAAACTTGTTCTTGATTATCAAAACCAATAATGTTTTTTAGTGTTTGCAAATGATCATCAAAAGTACCGGATAAACCACAAATTAATGAATCTGCCTCACCTTTAATTAGCATTAAAGCTCCAATTAAAGTTGTATCGCGAGTGATTCTTTTTTTAGCATCCTCATGAGTAACACCTTTTCTTTTATTAATTTCATAGTAATAACTCCAATAATCTTTAAAACGAGGATCACTTTCATTATTAACAATTGTTAAATTTTCATTTGGTTCTAGACGTAAGCCAATTTTTTTAATTCGGCGTAAAATAACTTCTGTTCTACCGATTAAAGTAATTTTGGCTAATTTTTGATCTAAAATTTCCTGAACCGCATGAAGGACTCTATATTCTTCACCTTCACAAATAATAACACGTTTAGGTATTTTTTGCGCCAAACTAAATACTGGACGCATAAAAGTGTTTGAACGATATACATATTGATTTAATTTTTGTACATAAGCATCCATATCTTTAATTGGTCTGGTTGCCACGTTACTATCCATTGCTGCTTGAGCCACGGCTGGCGACACAATTCTAATTAATCTTTGATCTAAGGGTTTGGGAATAATATAATCTTTGCCAAAGGTTAAATCCTTTCCACCATAGGCCTTTGCGACAATTTCACTTGGCTCCATTAAGGCTAATTTTGCAATTGCCTTAACTGCTGCTATTTTCATTTCTTCATTAATACATGTAGCACCTACATCTAAAGCTCCGCGAAATAAAAAAGGAAAACATAATACATTATTAATTTGATTCGGGTAATCACTTCTTCCTGTGGCAATAATAGCATCTGGTCTAATTTGCTTTACTTCTTCAGGCATTATTTCTGGAGTTGGATTAGCTAAGGCAAAAACCAAAGGATTCGGGGCCATTTTTGCAATCATTTGCTGCGTAACAGTTCCTGGACCAGATACGCCCAAGAATATATCGGCATTGTCCATGGCATCAATTAAAGTTCGATAATCTGTAGTTTGACAATATTTTTGTTTAGACTGATCTAAATTATCATCACGTCCCCAATATACAATTCCTTTTGAGTCAGCAATGTAAATATTGTCTTTTTTTGCGCCTAATTCAACCAATAAATCAAGGCACGCTATAGCCGCAGCACCAGCACCGGATACGGCAATTTTTACCTGTTCAATTTGCTTATTAACTAATTTAAGACCATTAATCACACCAGCGGCAACTACAATAGCAGTGCCATGTTGGTCATCATGAAATACTGGAATCTTTAATTTTTTTCTTAATTTTGCCTCAATTTCAAAACATTCTGGGGCTTTAATATCCTCTAGATTAATCCCCCCAAAGGTGGGCTCTAATGCAGTCACTACCTCAACAAATTTATCAACATCAGTTTGATTGACCTCAATATCAAATACATCAATTCCTGCGAATTTTTTAAATAATACTGCTTTACCTTCCATCACAGGTTTGCCAGCAACAGCTCCAATATTTCCCAAGCCCAATACCGCTGTACCGTTGGTTATAACCGCAATCAAATTGCCTTTATTGGTGTAATCATAGGCCATAACAGGATTGTCATGAATTGCAAGACACGGAGCTGCTACTCCAGGAGAATAGGCCAAGGACAAATCTCTCTGAGTAGCAACCGCTTTAGTTGCAACCACTTCAATTTTACCTGGTCTTTGATATTTATGATAATCCAATGCATCAATGGTTAATTGAGGATCTAATTTAAATTTATCAGACATTTAATGCTCACTTAAAATATAAGTTATTGTATATATTTTACTACTTTTAAAGTTTAAAAAAATATTTAGTTTGAAACATTACCCATAAATTGACAAGTAAATTAATTTTGTAGTTGAAAATCGTGTAATTTATCCTTGACAAAATGGGTGAGTTTTTCTTTAAATTCATCATTACTAAATTTTTGCGCATTGCTAATGCAGGAACTACTGGTAATTAAATGTTGCTGTTGCCTAAAAGTTGTAACTGCCTGGCATATAGATGCAGTAGTTTGCTCAGTAAATAAAACTCCTGTGGGATTTATTTGATCAATATTAATAACTGTTTCAAGATTACCTCCTTTGGCATAAGCAATTACTGGAGTGCCACATGCTTGAGCTTCAATGGAAATAATTCCAAAGTCCTCTTCAGCAGCAAAAACTAGTGCTTGAGCCTGTTGTAAATAATCAATTAAAGTATTTTCTGGTTGATAGCCTAAAAAAGTTATGTTTGCTGTATTGGCAATTAATCGCTCAATTTTCTTTTGTTCAGGTCCGCTACCAATCATAATTAATTGTCTATCTGGCATTAGTTTAAAAGCTTCGGCAATCAATGCCATTTTTTTGTATGGAACTAAACGTGAAACAGCTAAAAAATAATTCTTTTTACGATTTGCATTAGATGCATATTTAGTTAAATTGATTCCCGGATAAATAACCGTGGCTTGACGGCGATATATTTTATTAATTCTGTTGGCAATAAACTTTGAATTAGCAATAAAATAATCCACTCCATTTGCCGTGCGGTAGTCCCATAATCTTAATTTATGCAACATAAATCTAGCAACAATTGATTTAATTCCTTTATTTAATCCACTTTCATTTAAATATTGATGCTGTAAATCCCAAGCATAACGCATTGGGGAATGGCAATAACAAATATGTAATTGATTCGGGCCGGTTAAAACTCCTTTGGCAACTGCATGTGAACTGCTAATGATTAAATCATATTGGCTTAAATCAAATTGTTCAATTGCATAAGTAAATAAATTAATAAACAATCTATATTTTTGCCGCATGAAAGGAATTTTTTGTACAAAACTAGTAGTTATACTTTTAGCTTTAAGTAAGCCCCGCTCTTTGGGGGTAAGATAATCAACTAAAGTATAAACATCAGCATGTGGATAGCAGGCAATAATTTGTGCTAAAACGCTTTCTGCGCCAGCATAAGTACTTAACCAATCATGAACAATTGCTATTTTCACAACAAACCTTTGTAATAAAATGAACTTCTTATAATTGACTGCTCCAAATGTTATAATAAAAGCCATTAGGGTTGCTTATTAATTCATCATGTGTTCCGGTCTCAATTATTTTCCCAGCATCAATTACAATTAATTTATCCATATTTTTAATTGTTGATAATCTATGTGCAATCGCTATCACCGTTTTACCAGCAATTAAATTAGTAATACTCTTATGCACATAATGTTCAGTAACACTATCTAAACTACTTGTGGCCTCATCAAGAATAATTATTGGTGAATTTTTTAATATTGCTCGAGCTAAGGCGATTCTTTGTCTTTGTCCGCCTGACAATTTTAATCCACGCTCACCAACAATGGTATCATATTTTTCCGGTAATAGTGAAATGAACTCATGCGCATAGGCCTGTTTACTTGCCTCAATCACTTCTTCATCAGTTGCATTTTTATTGCCATATCTAATGTTTTCAAATAAATTACGATGAAATAAATTAATATCTTGAGGTACAATCGCAATATATTCTCTTAAATTGTCATTATCAATTTCACTAATATCCTGACCATTGATGTAAATCGCACCACGTTGCGGAGAGATGATTTTAACCAGTAAATTAATTAAAGTTGTTTTACCAACTCCAGTGTATCCAACAATACCAATTTTTTGCCCTGGGTTTATAGTTAAATTAAGGTCTGAAAAAATAGTTTCATATCCGGGGTGTCCAAAACTTACGTGATTAAACTCAATTTTGGGTGGCAGTGGATGCATTTCATATTTAGGTAAGGTTGCATTATTATCTGCCAGATATTCAGACTTGTCGGCGTAATGCAATGATATTGAAGCACGTAAATCGCCAATTTGATTGGATAATTTGTGAAATTCTTGCATTAAATGCCAAATATTATCTTGAAAAATAAACGCCATGCTAATAACGAAAACGAAATCACCTACTGTTATTAGTTGCCGTCGTTTTAACTCAATCATAATAAGTATCATGATCAATAACATTACTAAGGATAGAACATCATTTAGAATATCGACAAATACTCTAAATTTTAATAATTTAACCTCTTTGGGAATAAATTCCCGATTAATATTCTGTTCCAGTAATTGCTGTTCAAACTTTCTTCCAGAAAACAATTTCACTGAATTAAGATTATTTAAGCTATCCGAAACTTGACCTATCATTTGATGTAAAGCATTATTTTGATTATGTGCCAGATTATTTATTTTAGCAGTGCAAAAATAATTAATAAATATAAAAATAATTGCCCATAATAATATTACTAAACCTAACTCAACACTAACAAAAAAAATACTAAAAGAAACGGTAACACAGGCAATTAGCCAGAAAGTAACGCCGTACCACAATTGCGCCCATAGTTCATTATAACCCTCAAGCAATCCTTTGATCTTACTAACAATTAATCCACTTTGAGTGTTCTGGAAAAAAGAATAATGAAATGATAAGGTTCGCTGTAACGCTCTAATTATTATTCCCCGCTGTACGTACGGCTCACTTTTATAAGACAATACTGATGAAATGCGCCAAAGAGCACTAAAAAACACATCTGCGACAACGTATAAGAGTAATGGTTTAATTAAGGCATAAATAGTTAGGCTCTTATTATTGGTAATTACATCTACCATTAATTTTATTGCATAGTAAACCAGTGGTTTATAAAAAGAGGCTATAAATGGCGTGATAAACATAAAAAAATAGAAAACTCGATAATTCTCTATTGAGTGCCACAGAAAAATAAATACTTTTTTCAATAAAAGGTCCTAATGGTTTAAAGTTTGATTATTATGCTAATGAATGTCCGTTTATGGCCACTAATATTTTAAACCAGTCTTCAATATCTAAATTAATTTGGCTAGCTAAAACACAAGTTTTAACTCTAGTTAAATTTTGTGTGCCTAAAATTGGCATTACATTCGATGGGTGTTTTAATAACCAAGCAAGAGCAATTTGCTCAAAACTGGCATTATACTTATGTGCAATTTCATTTATAGTTTTGATGATTTCATTTTCATGCGACGTATTTGGCTGAAAAACTTTTCCCCCAGCTAAAGGAGACCAGGCCATAGGTCTTATGTCAAAAAGATGCATTTGCTCTAAAGTTCCATCATATAGTGGTTTATTATGCAAAATAGAAAATTCAATTTGATTGGTAACTAAATTAATTCTTTCATTGAGATAATTAAATTGATCGGTGGAAAAATTGGATACTCCAAGCCGTTTAACTTTTCCTTCGATTCTAAGCTTATTAAAAGTGTTAGCGATTTCATCTACATTCATTAATGGGCTGGGACGATGGATTAACAATACATCTAAGAATTCGCTACCAAAATTTTGTAATGATTGATTGACTGAAGCAATAATACTTTTAGCTGAATAATCATAATGTTTAATTGTAACATTGGGTGTTACTGGGGATTTTATTTTGATTCCACATTTAGTGGCCAATTGAATTTGATTGCGTAAAGCCTTATTTTTCTTAAGAACTCTGCCAAATAGCTCCTCATTTTGATACTGGCCATATATATCAGCATGATCCATTACTGTAATTCCGTTATCAATTGCAGTATTAATTAATGTATCCAACTCTGTTTCTGAAAGTTGTGATTCAAGCAATCGTCTAAATCCAATTGCAAAAACTCCGTTTAGCATCTTTATCTTTTCTAAAATTTATGATATTTTAATACAACCTTTGAAAAAGGAACTGGTAGATGGAAATAATCCTGGTAGATTTTTAGTAAATCTTTCATCCTCTTTAGCTAATAATGATGCTTCTTTAATATTTTCATAGTCTTGTGGATTAGTATGATAATATTCAAAATTGGTAGCAGCAGTAACATTGTACAAGAATTTTACGTGCTCCTTCTTTGCTAAAATATTTTTACGATATATTTCATTTATCCATCTAATTTCTTCTAGCAATAAAATCTGACTCTTCTTTTTTGAGGCTTCCAAACTATTTTGAATAAATGTAGGTTTATTTATCGAATAATATATTGGTAATTTTGCATTAACATCAAACTTAGCAGGTTCCATAATAACAGCATTATTATTAGTTCCTTTGAGCCCATAAACATTGATATACAATTCTTGCAATTCAGCCATTGGTCCCATATCATCGGTTGTTGCTGGTTTGAAACCAATTGCACTGTTACCGGCGATAATAAACATTTGTTTAGCAGTGGCCAAAGAGTACATTGGATAATTTATCAAACTTTTTTCTTGTTCAATCTCAATAAATGCTGCATTCCATAGCACCATCTGATTATGCCATAAATTATATGATTTTCTATGATTATGAATTAGTGTAGTTGAAATTTCGGCCCATGCTGCAGTTTTAAGTTTATTAATCCAATCTCTTGGAAAATAAATAATTTCAGACTGCCAATTAGAGTTTATTTTACGACTTAATTCAACAAATAAAGCAAAATGCTCATTTGTTGATGCTGGAACCTGAGACTTTATTTTATACTTTTGCTGTAATTTATAATGGCTTTCTTTAGCAGAAATTTTAC
The DNA here is from genome assembly GCA_026461645.1 of Burkholderiales bacterium. Taxonomy (GTDB): domain Bacteria; phylum Pseudomonadota; class Gammaproteobacteria; order Burkholderiales; family UBA11063; genus Aquella. The sequence continues at coordinate 499 of JAPJMP010000199.1, read as the reverse complement.
TTAACATGAATAAAGATTTGGCTCCTGCATTCAAATTCCAAATTAAAGCTGATGCAGAAGGCAGAACATCAAGTGTATCAACTGCACGGGTAATGCCAAACATTTGTCCAGGAGTAATTAAAGAATGTGGATAAGTACCATCTTGTGCTGAAATATAAAATTCGGAAGTTTTACTAATAACAATACCTAGTGGGTCTTCCGTATCAAAATCATAAGCTAAATCTTTACTAATTTCACTCGGTAAATTGTTATCATTAAAAGCAATGCCGCCACCATCTTCTAATGGTAAATAACATTTGCCTGCATTGATGATTTTATCGCCAAATTTATAATTTGCTTTATAAAATTTGTAGTCACTATCATCGTGCATAAATTTTTCTAACACCAAAGCTAAGGAAGGGTTTACTTTTTCCACAAAAAACAACAAATCATTCCAAGAAAGTATTTCAATATTTAATTTTTTACCATCTTTGCACGCTATCATTTTAAGCCTCTATTT
>JAPJMP010000198.1 GCA_026461645.1 Burkholderiales bacterium | reverse complement strand
TCTTGCTTAAAATTTGTAAAAATTGCCAACAACATCTACTGCCATATATGTTTTCTCTTGTTTCTAATTAAGATACCTATTATTATAAAAATTAATGGTCCAAAGAAAATTTCGCATTCATAAACAATTATTTGATGCGTGGTTTTAAGATCTGAAGATGGCGCAAAACTAATTACAATACCGAAGATAACTGCTACCATAAGCAATGAAAATAAGATATATCTTAGAAATATATTATGTTTAGATAGTGCTTTTGACTTTATATATACTATTGCAAGAAAAATATAAGGGAGAAAATATAAAATTGTTGTCATGATTATAAGTGCCTGGTACATATTATTGACGTTCTCAATTAAATTATTTAAGAGTATAATTACTGTCACAATTATCCCCTGGAATATAATTGCATTGGTTGGGGTACCACTTACATTAGTTTTATGTAACCAGTTAGGTAATATTCCTTTAGGCGTACATTTAAAAAACATAATAACTGGTCCAATAATCCATACGGTTAATGAAGCCAACTCAGCAAAAGCTAGAGCAAATGAAACAATACGCGTCATGAAATGAATTCCAAGTTTATTATCTATAATACTAAATGTATTAACAACTCCAGATGCCTTTTGAATAGTCTCTGGACTAGCAATTACATTCATAGCTGAAGTACCAATGAAGTAAAGAACAAATAAAATAATTGAACCTATTATTATTCCAGGATACAAGTCTTTTTTTACATTTCTAACTGAATTGGCAAAGGTTGGAATTATTTCTATTCCAGCCATAGCAAACATTAAAATTGATAATGATGAAATATTGTCAAATATCGCATGACTTGGCTTCATAGTATTAATAGAAAAAACAGTTGCTGATGAATGACCAGTTAGTAATAAATATGCAGCAAAGACAATTAGTAATAAAATAGGTATAATACCCCCAACCACACCACCAAAGGAAATTATGTTTTTACTTGCCTTTATTCCAGCCAAACTAACAAAAACTATTCCCCAAAAAAAGATTAAACTCGTGATAGTTACGAATTTAAGATTAGTAGCCAATTCTGGTCTGTCAATAAAATAAGCGAAATTACTCACTAAAAAAATTAACAACGCTGGATAAAAAAATAAATTATTAACCCAATAAAACCAAGCAATTAAAAAACCATGTTTTTCACCAAGAACCTCTTTAGTCCAGGCATATACTCCGCCCTCCTCTGGATACGCTACAGATAACTGTGCCGACATAATTGCTAAGGGAAGCAAAAACACTAATGCTCCAATAAGCCAAAATAGAAGCGAAGAGGGACCAATACCGCCTGCAACAGCTAACCACCGAATACCAAAATTTGCACTTATTGTCATTAAGGCTAAATTGAAAAATGTTAACTTTTTATTGTTTAGATGGATCATGGGATTAATTTTACCTTTCTATTATACGAATTAAAAGTTTGTTTCCGCTAATTTATTGGGCAATTTCGACTATAACCCCTGAAGCAGATTGATATACGACATTACTTCCATCAGAGTATGGATAAGCTACCCCCCCCTGCAAACCTGAATCTCTCTGAGCTATTATTTTTCCAGAAATATGATCAATTAAAAACATATTTCCGTCACCATCAACGAAAAGTATATTTCCATTTAACACTGCCGGCGAACTAATATTTCGATACTGAAGATCATTATTAGTCCAAATCAATGCACCGGTGTTTTTATCAAAAGCGTAAATATTCGCATTTAAATCTGTGGCATAAACATTGTGATCATCAATTGCAATTCCATTACTAGTACTAAAGGGTTTACTCCAAATTATATTACTTGAAATCGCATCAAGACAAGCTAATTTACCATTATAAGTAGCAGCACAAATTTCTTTATTATTGATAACTGGCCTAATTGAAACGTCAGTTAGTTTATCTAAATCAGTAGAACCAGTTGGTACCGCAATATAATTTTCCCAAATTGCCATTCCACTGATTAAATTAAGTAATACTAATCTGCCTCCTGGTTCACCTACTATCACTACATCTGGAGCAATTAACTGAAAACTATTATAGGCTCTTAAAGTTAGTGCCGGCGTTTGCTTTTGATAAATCCAAAGTAAATTACCATTAGTAGTATTATAGGCTAAAACTTGAGAGTCATTAGTTTTAACTATAACGGTTCCGTTCCCTGCCTGTGGTGCTTCAATAGCTACAGTTGGCAATTGTGCTTGCCAACTAATTTTGCCGCTACCACGATCAATAGCCAATAAATACCCATCCACAGTAGTGACAAATATATGTCCTTCACTAACCGCAGTGCCACTTGAAAATTTACGCTTAAAGCGCCATTGATTAATAATTGTTCCATCAGTTTGATCAATACGATAAATATTGCCATCGCTATCGGCAGTAAATATAGTTCTATTATCAACAACGGGAACAAAACTATTAGCGTTACTATTTTGCAGCTGGCTATCATGCCATACAACTTTAAGCTTTTGACTGTAGTTCTGTGCAACTATCTTCTTTGGCTGTGGATCAACATTAGAGGCACAGGAAACAGCTAAAATGCCGATTAAGCAAACAACAATAATATTTTCAAAACAATAAATATTTAATTTTGTAACTATTAATCGTAACATAAAATTAATTATTACCTAAAACATCAATACGCATTTGAATCATTTGTTGCAAATTAACATCATTCCCTACTTTAGCTAATGCTTCTTTGTATGCATCACGAGCACGATCAGCCTGCCCTTTAACCACATATAAATCGCCACGCTTCATATAATACATAAAATCAAAAGCAGCTTCGTGGGATGCTTGTAGTTGATCCATTGCTTGAGTAAAGTTATTTTGGTCAATAAAAGCATCTGCTAAATGAATCCGCGCAATACTAATTAAACCTTTGTCTGCTGCATTATCAATAACCCAATTTAATAAGTGCATAGCCTCCGATTCATTTTTAAGTGTCCACCAAAATTTAGCCGCCTCCAGTGATGCCATTGCCGCATATTCAGTCTTAGGGTATTCAGTTTGCAACTGATTAACTGGCCCCATCACTGCTACAATACTCTCAGCCTTCATTCCATCTTCGAATAAAGCATAAACTGTAGCTGCTTGCGCTGCTTGATTTTGTTTATGAATATTCCATAAGGTATTACCAATATAAGCAATAATTATTAAAACAACTAATCCAATTATATATTTGCCACCTTTTTGCCAAAAATATTTAAGATTACTAATTTGCTCTTGTTCTTGTAAATCATAATGTGCCATTGCAATTCCTTTGCTATAATTACTTGATATGGTTAACTAATTCATCAAAATTAATCACCTGTTGCTCTTGACTATCCATAAATTTTACCACGATTTGATTGTTTAATACCTCAGTTTCGCCAATTATTAGTGTTATTCTACAATTCATTGAATTAGCACGTTTTAATTGTGACTTCAAACTTCCATCACTTAAGTTCTGAATTACATTATAACCTCTATCACGTAACTGCTGTGCAGCATTAAATGACATGGCTTGAGTTGCCTCCCCAAAGTTAGCAATAAAAACATCTGGATAGTCTGGATTTGGCGTCTGGTTTTGCGCTTGAATTTCCAGAATTAATCTTTCCATTCCCATACCAAAGCCTATAGCATAGTTATCCTTGCCACTAAGCTGCTTTATAAGTGGGTCATAACGGCCACCACCGGAAATTGTACCTTGTGCCCCAAGATTAAAACTGACCCACTCAAACACTGACAAATTGTAATAATCCAATCCTCTTACTAATCTTGAGTTTTCAGCAAAATTTATTCCCAATTGCTGTAAATATTGCTTCCAACCATTGTAGTGCTGTTGCGATTGTTTGCCTAAATAATTAATTAATTGTGGGGCCTCATTAATTAACTGTTGCAATTGTGGATTTTTACTATCTAAAATTCTCAATGGATTTTTATACAACCGATTTAAACAATCTTCATCTAATAAATCCTTATACTTTTCAAAATAGGCGATTAACTCTTGTTTATGTTTAACTCTTTCATCTGCCTCACCTAAACAATTTATTTGCAACTGAATATTTTTTAAACCTAAAATTTGCCACAATTGTGCCTGCATTAGCACAATCTCGGCATCAATTTCTGGACCCTTAAAGCCTAAAGCTTCAACCCCTAATTGATGAAATTGCCGATACCTTCCTTTTTGTGGACGTTCATGCCGAAACATTGGCCCCATATACCACAATTTTTGAGTGGTATTGTATAACAACTGATTTTGAGTTACGGCACGAATACAACCGGCAGTACCTTCAGGCCTTAGTGTTAAACTATCATTATTTAATTTATCAATAAAGGTATACATCTCTTTTTCAACAATATCTGTAACCTCGCCAATCGAACGGGTAAATAATTTAGTATTTTCAACTATTGGCATACGAATATTTTCATAGCCATAACTTTGTACCCATAACTTAATTTTTTGCTCCAAATAGGACCAGATATATGTTTCACTAGGAAGAATATCATTCATTCCCTTAATTGCATTAATTTTTTCCATATTCCTCTCTACACATAATATTTAATAAGCGCCACTTCTTTTCAACACAATGTGAACTGTTTTAAATAAAATAATAAAATCATACCACAATGACCAATTTTTAATATAATAAACATCTAGGCGAACGCGTTGTGCATAATCAACATCATTACGTCCACTAATCTGCCATAAACCTGTTATACCCGGCCGCACTAATTTATAATAATAAAAATCACTCTGGTATTTGTTAATTTCTTCATGAACAATTGGCCTTGGCCCAACTAAACTCATTTGCCCAAATAAAACATTAAATAATTGTGGTAACTCATCCAAACTTGTTTGACGTAATATTTTACCTAATGAAGTAACTCTAGGGTCATTTTTCAGTTTAAAATTTTTTTGCCATTCCTGCAGCATTGCTTGATCATTTTTTAATATTTGCTCCAAGATTTCTTTACTGTTTTTATACATAGTTTGAAATTTTAAACAGGAAAATTGCTGACCATCTTTTCCAATTCTTTGGTGCTTATAAATAATCTTACCACCACTAGTTGAGGCAACTAAAAGGCCAATTAACAAAAATACTGGTGACAAAATTACAATTGCAATAAATGACAGCACAATATCAAAAAATCTCTTGATTAATCGATTAAACTTACGTCCTAAATTGTTTTTTAATCTTAAAAAAAGATAATCATTACCAAAAAAATGCTCAACTTGAGCTCCATACAGGGGTAAGCCACTGATATCTGGAATTATGGAAACAAACGAATATTGATTTTGCAAAACGTTTATTTTATTCATATTAGCCACAATATCATCACTAGATAAAGCAACGATTATTTCGGTGTTGTTTTTATTTAAATTTAATTGGAGAATATGTTCAAAACTTAAAACAGGTAAAGGCAATTCCACCGCTTTTACTTGATTGTCGTAATTTATGGCAATAAAACCAATAATTTTATAGCCAAGCAAATAATTAGTTGTGGCTAAATCATAAGCTCGTTTAGCACTAATACCAGTACCAACAATATATACATCGCGCCCCCATATACGCAGATAAATTAAAACACGCTTGGTTAAATAGCGCAAGAGAGGTAAAATAATTATTAGACTCAACCAAAAAATTACATTAAATAATTTAATCACATGGTGGGAAACTAAGAAGCTAAGTGACATGTGAATAATAGCAAAAATAAAGATTGTTTTACATACAAGCGCTACTTCCTCCCAAACTGGTCGGCGTTTAAGATATTGCTCTTGATACCAAAATACAGCAATCACAATCAAACCACCAAATTTGGCTAATCCGATTGACTTAAAAGTAATATGGCCAATACTTGCATCAATAAAGTTAGCCAAATATCTTGCAATTAAATAGGTTATGGCTAATGCAAATAAGTCAGTTATAGCTAAAAACAGCCCCTGTAGCAGCGGCTTATTATTTTTGAAGTAATTCATATAAATTTTGTTTTACTTTTGAATACTATTTAAAATTTAACATTGTATTGTATCATACTCCAATTAATAAATTTATACTTGCTGGCAATAAACTTTGGCAGCAGCTAACTTTTTTCAAAATCCTTCTTCCTGAAAGTATTATTTCTATTTTAAATATAGCTCTATAAAATTTGCATATTTAAAATGCACTTAGGGTTTATACCTTTGCCATAGATTAGACACGCAAATTGTATAATAAAGTGCGACAAAAAATAAAAAGAAAAGGTTAGACGATTCAGTTTACAATTTTAATGAATTAAATTTCAAATTGGAGACTGAAATGTATAAACATCTAACCTATTCAGAATTATGCACTATTTGGCAACATAAAGTGAATAAATCTATAAATGAACTGAGAGTAATA